>SAAR01000034.1 GCA_009916335.1 Erysipelotrichia bacterium
AGCAGGCTTTTTGCTTTTTAACCCCTATCCGTTTCAGCAATTCGCACCAGCACCACCCCCAGCAGCGTCAAATCGATGACAACCGCAAAGGCAAACCCATAGCCATGTATACCCGGCGCCGCATTGGCCTGGATAAGCAATACTGCGACTAGCGCTGCCACGCTACTCAGCGCATTGACAATTCTGTTGCCAGTCATCAACCGCCCATGGGCTAACCCCAGCTCCGTGCCACCAGCGACGATGCCCGGCAACAGCCCCAGCCCCGTTTGCCCACCAAGCAGGCTAAGCAGCACCAGCAACCACCCCACCGCCGAAAGCGGAAAACCGTAGCGCACCATACTGCCTGTGCTTGCCAGCATCATCCCTACCGCAAAGCTCAGGCCCAGCGCACAAAGCTGAACCAGACTTTGGATTACGCTGACCGCTATCGATAGCTTCACCAACAGCCCCGCTCCGGCAATCGCCGCACTCATCGCTATTGCCCGCTCTGCGATATTTTTATTCATTGGCGCAGTGTTGTTTACCCGTACGCTCATCGTTTTCCCCTTCGGTATTATCATGAGATTAACTCACCCTCTTGTTTCTGCTGGGTAGACTACGCCGCCTATAAGGCGTAAAACAAACGCATAGTTTTCAGCCATAGATGAGAAAAACTCAGCCATGAGAAAAGTCAGATTGCCACCGCTCGGCGCGCTAAGGGCGTTCCATGCGCTGGCGGAACAGCTCAGCTTCAAGCGTGCAGCAGACGTCCTCGGCGTGAGTGCGACGGCGGTCAGCCATCAGATAAAACTTCTGGAGTCGGTACTGGAATGCCGGGTCTGTGAACGCAGCGCTCAGGGCGTTAGCCTGACCGAGAGCGGCAAAGTGCTCTATGCCGGAACCCAACGCGCCTTTAGCGCACTGGAAGAGGCTACGGCGCAGGTGCTGCAGGCTCATCAGCCACCCGCACTGACGGTCACCACCACCTCTAATTTTCTCACCCACTGGCTGGTACCGAGGCTTGCAGACTTCAAAGTCGCATGCCCGACCATCGACCTGCGGCTGCATACCAGCGTCGAGCGTGTCGATCTCAGCCAGCGTACCGTTGATGTGGCTATCCGCTATCGTGAGATGCCGGAAACCACGCTGCACTGCACTCTTCTGCATGCAGACCGATTTATCGTTGTGGCCAGCCCCACGCTAGCACTTAAAAAACCCGAAGATTTAGCCAGCGTTACGCTGTTCCACGTAGAAAATCGCCGCGTTCCGGCCGATGAGCCTAGCTGGGCAAACTGGAAAATGCGCTATGGGCCTCAGGCATTAAACCTTCAGGCGGGGTTGACCTTCAGCGATGAAACGCATGCGCTGCAGGCGGCGGTAGCCGGGCAAGGCGTAGTGATTGCCAGCGAGTTACTGGCGAGAGATTTACTGCAACGTGGGGTGCTGACGATGCCGTTCGACATGTCGCTGCCGGGCGCGAACTACTATCTGGTGGCAACTGAAGAGAACGCGCAGCGCCGGGATATTACGGCGCTACGCGAATGGCTTTTGCAACAAATGGCGGGAGAATAGCCGTTACGCTGGCAGCACGATATTGCTGCCCGCCAGCGTTCCCATGCGGTTGTACATGGTGCAGGCCGACTCAACGATATGCATCGCCATCGCTGCGCCGCTGCCTTCACCCAGACGCATCTCCATATGCAGATACGGTTCCAGTTCCAGATGCGCCAGTGCGATACGCGCGCCCTTCTCGGCGGAGAAATGGGAAGGGATCAGGTATGGCTTCGCTTGCTTGTATATTAAAAGATCAAAAGGAAGAAGTTGCTGGTTCTGATATTGATAAGTATATTTTTATTCAAGAAAGTTTAGTGGCTAAAAACATTCCTATTTATTCTTTTAATGCAGAAAACATTAAAGATGGAATGAAGGTTATTATTGGTAATGCTTTTGATGAAAGTAATGTGGAAGTGAAAGCGGCCCTTTCAAATCCAAATGTAACAACGTATACTTATCCACAGTTTTTAGGTTATTTGGTGGAACGTTATCATTCCATCTGTGTTTGTGGAACGCATGGGAAAACAGGAACAACAGGTATGTTGGCACATGTATTTGAGAATAATGCTCCTACTGGCTATCTAATTGGTGATGGTACAGGTTACATGCCACAAAATGCTAAAAACTTTATTTTAGAAGCATGTGAGTATCAAAGACATTTTCTTGCATATTATCCTGATTATATTTTGTTGTTGAACATTGAACTAGATCATGTCGACTATTATAAGGATATAGATGATTATTTAAATGCTTTTGAAACATTTGCTAATCAAGCAAAAAAAGGGGTTGCTGTTTTTGGCGATGATCAAAGATCGCATCAAATTCAAATAAAGGTTGACCATTTATTTTATGGTTTAGATGAAAAAAATGATGTGTACGCTAAAAATGTTGTGGAAGATGAGCAAGGAGTTAGCTTTGATTGCTATTACCACAATGAACTATTTGGTAAATTTCATTTTGAGCTGTATGGAAAACATTTGTTGTGGAATACTTTAGGAGTGATTACTATTGGTATTATGAATGGTATGAGTGCAAAGATGTTACAAACTTCGATAGCTAGTTTCCATGGTGTGAAACGCCGTTTCAATATTGAAGAGAACAAGGAAAACATCTATATTGATGATTATGCACATCACCCAACAGCCATTGGATGTACAATCGCTGCGGCGAAACAAAAATATCCTAATCATCGTTTGATTGCTGTATTTAAACCAGATCGTTATTCACGAATTCAATATTTCTTAGATGAATTCAAAGATGCTTTCAAAGAAGCAGACCAAGTTTTCTTATGTCATTTCCCTGAAAATGCAGTTCGTGAAGAGGGGATTAGTGTGAGCATTGAAGATTTAAAAGAGCGTATACCAAATGCAGAAATTATTGCGGAAGATGAGCGTGCTGGAAAGTATTTAGCTAGCTTAGGTCCTGCTGTTTATCTGTTTATGAGTTCTAAAGATATTTATAACTTAAAAAATAAAGTGAAAATTTTTCAATAACATTGAAAATGTTTTCAAAGTAGTGTAGAATAATTACGAGGTGGAGTTATGGGAACAGATCAATTTATTATGACAATCAGCGAAGTATGTTATTATTTATTACCTGTCGCTGGACTTGTTTTACTTATTTTCTTAATTGTTTTCTTTAAACATTTGATTCATGCAATGAAAAGCTTAAATCAAACATTGTTGCAGACCAATCAAATGATTGAAGAATGCGATAAGCAAATTAGAAAACTAGATGGGCCTTTGCATACTGCGAATGAATTATCAGAAACAATTGATAATGTCCATGAAGCTAGTAAAAAAGCATTAACGAGTACCATTGCAATCATTTTAAATAATTTAAGTGTCATTAAAGATAAATTTAGTGATAAGAAAAATGAGGCAAGTGTTAGTAGTGATGTGGTTAGTAGTTGTGTAAATGATGAAAGTGAGGGACAATGATGAGCGATACAAATATGGATGACTTTAAACGCTTTGAAGAAGATACGAAACTTGCGTTGATTCGTTTGGAAGATGCAACAGAGGATAGCAAAGCGAAACGTATGATTGAAGCGATTCGTGCTGAATTAGAACGCTGGTTTAGCGATGTGAAAAGATTCATTGAAGAACACAAGGATAGTGAAAAAGTGCAGGAAACTTTAGATAATGTAAAAAAGGAAACAGAAAAAGTTATCAAGAAGTTAAAAGTGAAAATTGATGATGTAAAAGAAGATGATAAAGTGAAGGAATTCATTGATTCTACTTTGGATTCATTAGATGATTTGCGTGTTGCAATTAATGAAAATGATACATTTGTGAAGGTAAAACAAAGTGTTGTCAATACTTTTGAGAACATTAAGAATGATGAAAATGTTAAAGATGGTGTTAAAAAAGTGAAGAAAACAACATTGCAGTTTGCACAGAAAGCATTGTCAAAAGTAGAGAAAGCATTAGCAGAAGATGATGATGAAATCATAGTTCACACAATTAAGAAAGAAAGCGATGAAGATTAATCAATCTATCATACAGTAAATATAGAGGGAAAGATATGAAAAGAATTACGATATATGATGTAGCGAAAGAAGCTGAAGTATCCTTAGCTACTGTTTCAAGAGTTATTAATGGTTCAGAAGTAGTTAGAGAAGACACACGTTTAAAAGTACAGGAAGCGATTGAAAAGCTAGGTTATAAACCAAATGCCATTGCACAAGGATTGGCGTTACAGAAAACAACAACGATTGCTTTAGTGATTCCAGAAGCTAGTTTTTATTATACTGGTCAAATTATTAATGGGTTAATTGATGTAGCTAAAATTTATAACTATAATATTGTTTTACACACAACAACAGAAGGAATTAGTAGAACAAACGATATTATTGAAACAATTATTAAATCGAGAGTAGATGGTGTAATCATTTTCAATGATAAATTAGCAAAAGAAGAATTAACTACATTAACAAACTATCAGGTACCGATTGTTGTTATCGGAAACCGTATTATTGCGGATAACATCTGTTCTGTTTATGTGGATTATGCAAAGCTTGTTTATGAATTTGCCCAAAAGTATATTGAAAAAGGAAAAACAAATATTGCCCTTGTAGAAGATAGAAAGAATCCTGCTATGATTCGTCAATTGAATGAAGGTTTAACAAAAGTATTTGCAGATAATGGCTTAACTTTTGAAAATTTCATTAAAATTCCTAAGGAATATCGTTCTTCCTATGTATTCTTAAAGGAATATTTCCAAAATCATACACATGATTTAATTATTACTTATCGTGATTCGCAAGCAATGGCTGTGATTAACACAACGAAAGAATTAGATATGAATATACCTGAAGATTTAGAATTAGTTTGTATTTTAGATAGTAAATACAATTCTATGGCAAGACCACAGATTTCTGGTTTCAAGATTCCTGATTATGATTTAGGAGCTGTTTCCATGCGTGTAATGACAAAGATGTTACAAGATGATGGAGAAGAAGAGAATTACAATCGTGAAACGGAATTAAGTTATATTTATACACCTAGAAAAACAACGAAATAAACGACGAAGAAAAGACAGAGTAACTATGATCGTATGTTACAGAGAGATGATGTTAGCTGAAAATCATCACATGCATATAGTGAATACACCTTTGAGTCCCATTATGGCGAATTATCTGCGTTAAAGATAAAAGGGCATATCATGTGTTTTGTGATATGAACTAAGGTGGTACCGCGTATATTACGTCCTTAGAAGTAAGGGCGTTTTTTTATGGAAAGAAAGGAAAAAAAAAGAAAATGAATTTATTTGAAGAATTAGAGTGGAGAGGCTTAGTTAATGATGTAACAAGTCCAGATTTAAAAGAAAAATTGAATCAGGGAGGAATGACTTTCTATATTGGCACAGATCCAACAGGGGATAGTTTGCATATTGGACATTTTTCTTCTTTATTATGTGCAACACGTTTAAAGAAACATGGTCATCACCCAATTATGTTGGTTGGAGGTGCAACTGGATTTATTGGCGATCCAAAAGCAACAGGAGAGCGTAATATGCTTACTAAAGAAGTGTTAGAACACAATTATAAGTGTTTAAGTAAACAAATTGAACAGTTATTTGGTTTTGAAATGGTAAATAACCTTGATTGGACAAAAGATATTACCGTTATTGATTTTTTAAGAGATTATGGGAAGTATTTCAATGTTAACTACATGATTAACAAGGATACAGTAAAAAGAAGATTAGACTCAGGAATTAGCTACACTGAATTCTCTTATATGATTTTACAATCATTAGATTTCTTAAAATTATATGAAGAAAAAAATTGTACCTTACAATTAGGGGGACAAGATCAATGGGGAAATATCACAAGTGGGCTTGAATTAATCAGAAAAAAACATGGAGCAGATGTAGAGTGTTATGGTTTAACGATGCCTTTAATTACGAAAGCAGATGGGACAAAGTTTGGTAAGAGTGAAAAAGGGACTGTTTGGTTAGATAAAAATAAAACTTCTGCGTATGAAATGTATCAGTTCTTAGTAAATACAGAAGATGAAAAAGTGATTGATTACTTAAAGAAGCTTACCTTCTTAGAAAAAGATGTGATTGATGCATTAGAAGAAAAGGTAAAAAGCGAACCATTCAAACGAGAAGCACAAAAGGCTTTAGCAAAAGAAGTTGTTACTTTCTTACATGGGGAAAGTGAATTTGAAAAAGCGTTAAAAATTACGAATGCATTGTTTAAAGGGGACATTCAATCACTCAATAAGGAAGAACTTTTAGATGCAATGACAGGTATTGAGCAAATTGAAATAGAAACACAACAGACAATTGTAGATGCGATTACAAGTGCAAAGATTGCAAGTAGTAAACGGGAAGCAAGAGAATGGATTAGTGCAGGAAGTATTCAAATCAATGGGGAAAAAGTAGTGGATTTAGAATATATTATTAATGAAACATGTGCCATCGTAGAAAATATGGTGATTGTAAAACGAGGAAAAAGAAACTACTATGTATTAAAACTAAAATAAAGGACGAAAGTCCTTTTTATTTTTTGAACTTTTGTGTAGGCTAACGCATAGTATGTGTTAGGTGATAAACATGATTTATGTATATGTCGATTCTTTACGCATGGCGTATATTCAAAAAGCATTAAATGCACACACATTGAGTGATCCTGATGAGATTAAAGCAAATGACATTATTATTTTTCCTGTATTAAAAAAAACACAGCATACGATAATGTTAAAGAAAGGAATACTACATCTAAGTGCGATTGAACAATGTACCTTGTTTTTACCATTTGCGTATTCCTTCTTTAAGGAAAACAATAAGGTTTACTATTATATGCGTGATGATACACTAGTGAAGAAAAATGCCTTGCTTACAGCATCTGGATTAATGGCGTATCTTGGTAGTTTACCAATTGATTTAAATCATACAACATTTGATGTCATAGGGTATGGAAAGTGTGGGAAAGCAATCATTGATCTTTTTACTGCAATCGGTGTTGCTTATCGTTGTATTCGTCATGAGCATGTGGAAAAAGCAAAGAATCAGTATACTTAGAACGAATACGAAGAGATGGAAAAAGGAGAAGTGGTAATTAATACAGCACCGTATGTCCCTTTGCTAAAAACAGCTGATGAAATTGCTTATATCATTGACTTGTCTAGTGAACGCTGTATTAAAAAAGAAAATATTGCCCCTAGTGTACATCTGTTGTATCCTGGCTCATAACCAAATCGCTATTTTGCATATAGCTCTGCGAATTTAATTGTTGAATATGTGAAAGGACAATTAACATGAAAAATAAAAAAATATTATTTGGCGTTTGTGGATCGTTTTGTAATCATGCCTACATTATTGATGAAATTAAAAAACTAAGCATTTTTAATGATGTACAAGTAATTGTTAGTGAAAATGTATATCAGATGGATACAAGGTTTCATAAAGCAAAAGCATTTATTCAAGAATTAAGCGATATTACTAAAAATGATGTTTGGCATACACTAAGTGAAGCAGAGAAGGTAGGACCTATGAATATATTTGATATTTATGTGATTGCACCAATGACAAGCAATATCCTTGCAAAACTTAAAAATGGGATTTATGATTCTCCGATTACTTTAGCTGCTAAAGCGATGTTAAGAAATCAAAGAAATTTAGTCATTGGTGTAGCCAGTAATGATTTATTAGGTATTAGTGGTAGCAACTTGTTTTCACTATTGAACTATAAAAATATATATAGTCTACCTTTTTATCAAGATAATCCTTATTTAAAACCTAATAGCTTAATTAGCGAATGGTCTTTATTAGAAGATACCCTTGATTATGCAATACAATCTCTACAAATCCAACCTTTATTATTACAGAGGTGCATCGAATGAAAAAAGTGTATGTTGCTTTAATAACACCTTTTTTAGAAAACAACAGCATAGATTATGCGGGTTTAGATGAAGTGATGAAGGATTTGA
Organism: Erysipelotrichia bacterium; assembly: GCA_009916335.1. Next base: position 7,974 of record SAAR01000034.1, read on the forward strand.
TAAATGATGGGGTACATGGTTTTATTGTGTGTGGAACAACAGCAGAAAGTCCAACATTAAGTGAAGACGAAAAATTTTCTTTATTGCAACACGTCATACATTTTACACAAAATCGAGTTGAAATCTATTTTGGTTGTGGCAACAACAATACGTTAGATACCTTACGTTTATGTAAAAAGGCTTGTAATTATGCAATTGAAGGTTTGCTTTTAGTAACTCCATACTACAATAAACCATCACAGGAAGGATTGTATCAACATTATGCGTGTATTGCGAAAAATGTTCGTTTACCGATTATGCTTTATCAGGTAGAAAGTCGTTGTCAATGTGTATTTAGTATTTCTACACTCCAACGTTTACAAAAAGATTGTCCTAATATTTTTGCATTAAAATATGCTAGTAAGGATATGGAAATGGCAAAACAAATCCATCGATGTTTACCAACATTAAAACTGTTTTGTGGAGATGATGATAGGATTAAAGAAAGCACGCAAGTGGGAATGGATGGGGTAGTGAGTGTGATTGCTCATATTGCCTTAAAAGAAATACTACAATTTTATCAACAAGAAGATTATGAACTAGATTTTTATTTTAAACGTTTATCCTTTTTGCTTTTTTTAGAGTCTAGTCCTGCGGGGATTAAATATGTATTAGCTAAAAAATATCGTATTAGTGATCGTTTGCGTTTACCTCTTGTACCTTATAATACGCAAAACAAACAATTGTTAGATGCCTATTTCGACAAAAAATTTAGCAAATAATGTATATACTATGTTTATGAAAGTAAAAGTAATCGATGAACAACACGAAATGGATTTAGAAGATGAAATCAATCAATTTCTTGATAATGTAGAAGGTAAAGTGATTGACATAAAGTTTTCTACTTCTTCCTTCGTGGATAAAGAAGAACAGATTTTTTGTTTTAGTGCAATGATTTTATATGAATAAATATCATAAAACAAGCCACATTATAGGTAGGAGGTGGCATATGTCTAAAACAAAAATTTTATGTGATGTAACGAATTGCAAGTTTCATGACAATCATGAATGTTGTGCACAAACCATCAGTGTTTGTTGCGATAACTGCATTCAACCAAGTTCTTCTCATGAAACAGCATGTAAATCATTTGTTTGCAAATGTCATAAATAACGATAGCTATATCGTTATTTTTTTATTTTTATGTTATAATTCTTGCGAGGTGTTCTTATGAAAAAAGTAACTATAATGTTATTTGTTTGTATCTTATTGGCTGGATGTAGCACTCGTGATATGAATGAACAACAAACAAAAATATATGAAGGTTTTAAGGAATCACTACTAAATAATGGAGAGTTAATTTCTTCTTACATTCCTTTTGATTACACTATCAAAGTAAAAGAAAAAGCAGGAAAATATCAATATACAGTTAGTATTTTTAGTCCTCGTGTGGCGATGAAATCTATTCAGATGTTAATTTTAAATCCTGATGATTTAACAAATGATTATCTTTCTTCGTCAAAAGGTATCTTTGATGAGATGAGTTATTCCTTGATTCCTAATCAGATGAATTTAGAAGATGGGTATATGGATAAAATTTCTTTAGATGGTGTTTCTAAGACAAAAGATTTTAGAATATATGCAATGGTTACATGGAAAGATGTGAATGGATTGAATCAATATCAAGCGTTCTTCTCTTTTAATGTTGTCAATATGAAAGATATGAAAGCAGGTAGTTAATCATGAGTAATCGTAAACAATCTGTTTTAATGGGTGGATTAATTTCTAGTGCAGGTATCTTTATTTCTAAGTTTTTAGGACTACTATATGTTGTTCCTTTTAATGCTATTTTACAAAGTGCAGCGAATCAAAGCTATTATTCACAAACATACAATATTTATTCATATGTGTTAAATATCGCTACTGCAGGTTTACCATTTGCGATTGCAACCTTAGTTGCTCGTTATGCAAGCCGTAATGATTATCGAACATGTTTACTTGTTAAAAAGATTTCATTTTATACGATGAGTGCATTTGGCTTTATTTGTATGGTGATTATGTTATTATTATCAGGAATGATTGCACAAGGTATTTCACCTGAAAACAGTGATGTAAATATTATGCGTACTTCCATTATCTTAATTTCATTCGCTATATTTGTCATTCCTATTTTAAGTTCTTTGCGAGGTTTTTATCAAGGATTGAAGGAAATGGAAATTTATTCTATGTCGCAAATTCTTGAACAATTGGCAAGAATTATATTTTTATTAAGTGTAGGTGCATTGATTGTCTTTGTTTTTCATCAAAATGCTGTTTGGGCTTTGTATTTCAGTATATTAGCCGCTAGTATTTCTGGTTTATTAACCATTCTATATATTCGCTGGAAAGGGAAAGCACGTCTACAAGAAGTAAAGAAACTAGCGAGAGAGCAAGCGTTAAAGACAAAAGCAGAGCCAAAAGAGATTTTTAAAGAATTGATTTATGTCGCTATTCCTTTTTTAATGATTTCTATTTTCGGTTATAGTGATACGATTATCAATCAGATGGATTTAAAACCAGGTTTAGAAATGTATAAAGATATGCTCTATACCGATGCTTTAAGCTCTGCTATTTTTATGCATGCAACAAAAATTATTGCGATACCGATGATTTTGGCACCAGGATTTAGTGCAGCAATCATCCCTTATATCACAACGGCAATGGAACAAAAGAAAGTAAAATTAGTTAGAAAATACATATTAGATTGTGTTGATTCCGTTATTTATATCACATTGCCAGTATGTTTTGCCCTCTTTGTTTTTGCCCAACCGATTATGTATTGTCTGTTTGGTGATGCAAATTTAAAATTGGATACTTTTGTTTTACAGTGGTTTGCTTTAGAGGCTTTATGTGCCACTATTTGTCCTATTTTTTCATCGATTGTTACAGCTATTGGATTTCGTAAAAAAATCGTCATTAACACTGTGATCTTCGCCATGATTAAGTTGTCCATTAATCGCTTATTAATTGCTTACTTAGGGGTGCCTGGTATGGTGTTATCTAGCTTTATTGCGTATGCTGTATTTAGTGCATTAAATATTTATATCATTCAAAAATATTATCATGTTCATTGGAAATACACATTTAGGAAAATTATTTTTATGCTAGTAGGTATTGTGGGCTTTTATCTAGTGGCACAGATGTTCAATTTGTTAGGATGGATACAATATAGTGATTCAAGAATGATTTCTTTACTATATTTGCTAGTGAAGGGCTTTACTTGTTGTGCTGTTTATTTTTTAATTACTGCCTTTTGTAATATACCACAATCTATTTTCCATTTTTCTATAAAATCAATAGTAAATCAAATTAAGATGAGGATAAGAAGATAAAATGATGCGATTAGATAAATTTTTAGCACATGCTAATTTTGGCACAAGAAAAGAAGTTAAAAAAATGATTCGTTTAGGTTGGGTAAGTGTAAATGGGAAAACGATTAAAAATGATGATTATAAAATTGAAGAAACAAAAGATATTGTTTGTGTAGATGAGGTAGAAGTGCAGTATCAACAGTTTTATTACTTGATGCTCAATAAACCTAGTGGCTATGTGAGTGCCACGATAGATGATCGTTATCCAACAGTCCTTGATTTGATCGAGGAAGATTTTGCACTAGATTTATTTCCTGTTGGACGATTAGATTTAGATAGTGAGGGTTTATTATTGTTAAGTAATGATGGGGCGTTATCCCATGAATTACTAGCTCCTAAAAAGCATGTAGATAAAGAGTATTATGTCGAATTGCGAACACCTTATAGTGAAGAAGATATAAAAAAGCTAGAAGCAGGGGTTGCGATTAATGAGCAAGAAGTGTGTAAAGAAGCGAAAGTAACACGCATTGATGAAAATAAAATGTATTTAATAATACAGGAAGGGAAATTTCATCAAGTAAAACGAATGATGCATGCGATTGATAATGAAGTAACGTATTTGAAAAGAGTACGAATGGGTAGTCTAGTTTTAGATGAAACATTAGCACTTGGCCAATATCGTATGTTAAGTGATGAGGAAATTACTCGCTTAAAAAATAAAAACTAAATAGAAGGAGATACAAAATGAAACAATATTTAGATTTATGTAAATACATTTTAGAAAATGGAGAAGATCGCTCTGATCGTACAGGAACAGGAACACGTTCTGTTTTTGGATACCAAACAAGATATAATATCTTAGATGGGTTTCCTTTATTAACCACAAAGAAGATGTTTTTAAGACCGATTGCCGAAGAATTGTTGTGGTTTATTAAAGGGGATACTAACATCAAGTATTTAGTGGATCGCAATGTTCGCATTTGGAATGAATGGCCTTATGAAGATTTCAAGAAGAGCGATGATTATCAAAATGAAACATTAGAAGAATTTGTCGAAAAAATTAAAAACGATGATGAATTTGCGAAAAAACATGGAAACTTAGGTCCTGTGTATGGAGCACAATGGCGTAACTTTAACTATGAAGGAGTGGATCAATTAGCTAAATTAGTCGATAGTTTAAAAAATAATCCATTTAGCCGTCGTCATATTATTTGTGCATGGAATCCAGCACAAGTAGATAATATGGCATTACCACCATGTCATGCATTTTTACAGTTTTATGTGAGTGCTGATCAAAAATATTTATCTTGTCAATTATACCAAAGAAGTGCAGATGTATTCTTAGGAGTTCCTTTTAATATCGCATCTTATGCTTTGATGTGTGCTATGTTAGCACAAGTGTGTGGTTATGAAGCAAAAGAATTTGTTCATACGATTGGCGATGCTCATATTTATAAAGATCATTTTGATGTTGTAAAAACACAGCTTGAAAGAGAACCATTACCGAAATGTAAATTAGTGTTAAATCCTGAGGTAACTTCTATTTTTGATTTCACGATTGATGATATTAAAATAGAAGATTATCAAAGTCATGGTAAATTAGTGGGAAAGGTTAGTGTCTAATGATTTCTTTAGTTGTCGCACATGGAGATAATTTAGTCATTGGTAAAGATGGTTGGATGCCTTGGCATTTACCTGAAGATTTAAAAACATTTAAAAAGATTACTTTAAATCATAAAATTGCAATGGGTAGAACTACTTTTGAAGTGATGAAAAAACCTTTGCCTAAAAGACATACTTATATCATTACAACCAATCAAAACTACCACTATGAACATGATGATGTAAGTATCTGTAATGATTTTGAAAAGTTATTGAAGACATATCAAAATAGGGAAGAAACATTATTTATCTGTGGTGGGGCAAAAATATATGAATATGCACTTCCCTATGTAGATGAAATGTGGATTTCATTAGTTGATGAACACTTTGAAGGAGATACTTTCTTTCCTGATTATAGCAATGAACATTTTATCGTTGAAACAAAAGAAAAAAAAGAAGGATTTACGCTCATCCATTATGTGAGAAAGCGTTAATCTTTCTTTTTTTATGCAAATACTTTGTGATATAGTAAAGAAGAAAGAACAAGAGGTGTGGCTTATGAATATCATTGAGATTATTGAAAAGAAAAGAGATTGCAAAGTTTTATCAGAAACAGAAATTCAATATTTTATTACTCATTATGTAAGTGGAGAAATCAAAGATTATCAAGCGAGTGCTTTATTGATGGCCATTTGTATTAATGGAATGAATGATGAGGAAACCTTTGCTTTAACAAAAGCCATGCTTCATAGTGGTGAAATCGTTGATTTATCCAAAATTGAAGGCATTAAAGTCGATAAACATTCAACAGGGGGAGTGGGAGATAAAACAACATTAGTTTTAGGTCCGATTTTAGCAGCTTGTGGTTTGTCTTTTGCGAAGATGAGTGGACGTGGATTATCACATACAGGAGGAACATTAGACAAGCTAGAATCGATAGAAGGGTTTAATGTGAATTTAGATAGCGAACAATTTATCAAACAAGTAAATGATATACATATTGCCATCATCGCTCAAAGTGAAAAACTTGTCATTGCGGATAAAAAATTATATGCTTTGCGAGATGTGAGTGGTTGTGTACCTTCTATCCCGTTAATTGCTGCTTCTATCATGTCAAAAAAGTTAGCAGCAAATGCGGATATGATATTACTAGATGTTAAATATGGTGAGGGTGCTTTTATGAAAACCAAAAAAGAAGCACTTGTATTAGCCGAATTAATGATTCGTATTGGCCATGCTTTTGATAAAGTAGTGAAAGCTGAAATTACAAATATGAATGAACCGTTAGGGAATGCCATTGGTAATACCTTAGAAGTCAAAGAAGCAGTGAATACATTATTAGGGAAAGGTCCTATGGATTTTAATGAGCTATGTATCCATTCTGCTTGTACACTGTTAATGATGGCAAAGAAAGCAAAGACAAAAGAAGATGCATATAAGCAGGTAAAACAAGTGCTTGATAATCGACAAGCCTTTGCTGTGTTTGTTTCAATGGTAAAAGCACAAGGAGGAAACATTGATTGTCTTTTTGATTCTACGCTTTGGCCACAAAGTCGCTATGTAATTTTGTTGCATGCTAATAGAAGTGGTTATATCACTCATATTCATACACGAAAAATAGCCTTGTTTGCTGCTCAATTAGGGGCAAATCGGCTTGTGAAAGAGGATCCTATCGACCATGAAGTTGGCCTTGTTTTAACAAAGAAAAGAGGGGATTATGTGCAAAAAGGAGAGGTGCTTTGTGAAATACATACACAAAAACAAATCAGTGATTTACAACAAACACAATTGCATGCATGTTTTGTGTTTGATGAACACAAACCTCGCAAGGAAGCATTAATTTATCGTATTGTTTAAAGTGTCTTTTTGTTCTTTTTTCATCGCTTTACTCATACGCTTTATTGAGGTTGATAAAGTGAAAAAAATAATCGTAATAATATTGCTCGCTATGTTTGTGATTAGCAATTCTACAATGGCCATACAAGCACAGGAAAGTGAGGAAAAGGATCACTTTGCACAAAATGCACAAGGGGCATATGTGATGGAATATAGCACCCAAAGTGTTGTCTATAAGAAAAATGAAACAGCAAAGTTATATCCTGCTAGTATGACGAAAATGATGAGTTTGATTCTCATCTATGAGGCGATTAACAATCATACATTAAGTTATGATGATGTTGTTCGTACTAGTGCCTATGCGGCAAGTATGGGTGGTTCACAAATCTTTTTAGAAGAAAATGAAGAAATGGACGTTTCGCATATGCTTAAAAGTATTTGTATTGCAAGTGCCAATGATGCCATGGTGGCAATGGCAGAAAAAATAGCAGGTAGTGAGAGTGCGTTTGTGGAAAAGATGAATCAAAAGGCAAAGGCATTAAAACTAGAAAATACCCATTTTGTGAATGCGACTGGATTACATGATAATGAGCATTATTCTTATGCAAAGGATATGGCAATGATCGCTAAAACACTGCTTGATGTCGGTGGACAAGATTTATTGAAAATTACTTCTACTTATGAAGACTATGTTAGAGAAGATAGTGAACAGAAGTTTTGGTTAGTGAATACAAATAAGCTAATTCGTCAATATGAAGGAGTAGATGGCTTAAAAACAGGGTTTACCAGTGAAGCAGGCTCTTGTATTAGTGTTAGTGCGAAAAGAAACAACATACGCATGATTGCTGTTGTGATGAAAGAACCAGATGCAAAAACAAGAAATAGTGAAATCATACAACTGCTGGATTATAGTTTTACTGTTTTTGATCAAATGCTACTTTATCCAAAAGGAAAAGTAATGGATACTAAGTTGTTAGCTGATGCGAAAGAAAAAAAGGTTAAACTACTTTGTGAAGAAGATATTAGTATTATTTATGAAAAGGGAAAAGATGTTTCGATTAAAGCACAAGAAATTGTTTGGTTAAATAAAAAACTGCCTTATCAAAAAGGGGATCGCATTGCTAAATTAAAATTGGAGTTAAACGATGGCAGTAAGTTAGAAGCTTATTTATGTACAAATCAAAACATACATGCACTTTCTTGGTTTGATTGTTTTATAAAAGGGATAAAAGCAATGATATAGCCACGCATACAGCGTGGTTTTTGTTTTGTTTTGACAGAGTTTGTCGCAAATCAACTTCCTTATTTTCATTTGTGCTAGTATAAACAACGTGGAGGGATAACATGAAATATCAGTATAAAAATAAGATTTTATATTTCTATTTTCAAGGTGATTTCGATTATATGAATATCGAAAAAAACAAATGGCAAATCATTGATCTAATTGATCAAACAAAGATGGATAAGGTGCTTTTTGATTTTCGCGACATCACCTTTGTTGATAGTACAGGAATTGGTTTTGTGATTGCTCGATTTAAACAATGTGCACAAAAAAATGTAGAGTTGTTAATGGCGAATCTTGCGAATGAACATCGTATCATTTTCGATATGTCAGGTATTTTTCAAATTATAAAGCTAGTGGATAATGAGGTGAGATTATGAATAAAATGAAATTGTCATTTTTATCAAAAATGGAAAATGAAAGCTTTGCAAGAACGAGTGTGATTGCTTTTTTAATGCCATTAAATTTAACAACACAAGATGTGATGGAAATAAAAACGATTATGGCAGAGGGCATTGTCAACGCTATTATTCATGGTTATGAAGGAAGAAGTGATGAGATGGTGCATGTGGAAGTAGGTTATGATGAAAATAAATTAGTAACGATTATCATTAGTGATAATGGAATTGGCATCGAGGATATTGATTTAGCGATGCAACCGATGTATACAAGTAAAAAAGAATGGGAACGAAGTGGTATGGGAATGAGTATTATGGGTACTTTTGCAGATAGTTTTGATTGTTTTTCAAAGGTGAACTGTGGAACAAAACTGGTCATACAAAAACAATTATAGTGAATTAAGCAACGAAGAACTCATAAAACTATCGCAAGAGGGAAACAGCGAAATTAAAGATTACTTTTTTGAATTACAAAATATAATTTC
>SAAR01000355.1 GCA_009916335.1 Erysipelotrichia bacterium
GTGCAGCATATAATATGATCATTGGCTGGATATATAAAATCTTGTGCCGTAAAAATAAACCTGAGTATACCTATCTTGAAGGGTTGCAAATTGCTTTTGTTGGTGCTTTTTTTAGTGGGGTTACTCCTAGTGCCACAGGGGGACAGTTCGGACAAGCTTATATCATGAAAAATCAAGGGATTAAGATTAGTGATGGGGCGAGTATATTATGGATTGATTTTATAATTTATCAAAGTGTTATGGTCGCTTATACAACAATTTTAATGTTATTGCGTTTTAACTACTATTATACAGAACAATCAAGCTTTTTTATTTTAGTGTTAATCGGTTATGTAGTAAACAGTGCAGTTATTGTATTCCTATTTACCATGGCACTATTTCCTAAAGTGTATGAAAGATTAAGTGCAATGATTGTAAAGTTGTTAGGAAAAATTAAACTTGTGAAAAATCCTGAACATACGATTGCAGCATGGAATACGCAATTGCAATCGTTTACTAAGGAAATAAAGAAAATTAAACAGATGAAAATGATGATTGTAAAATGTACAATTTTAAATATTGTACGTTTAACAATTTTATATACACTGCCATTATTTATCGCTTTTACTTTAGGGGTTAATGCAAATATGGAATGTTGCTTGATGTAATTACGATGTCTGCATTTGTTAGTGTGGCAAATGCGTTCTTTCCAGTACCTGGAGCAGCAGGAGGTACAGAAGCTGCCTTCATGCTAATCTTTTCAACGATGTTTCCAACCGTTGCGACAAATTCCATCATGATCTTATGGCGTTTTGCGACATATCACATGATTATCTTAGTAGGGGGAATGATTTTTCTATACCTCAAAAATAAATTTGATAAAAGAAAACCAATGGATATACTTAAGATGGATTACATTGATGAAGAAGGAGGAACACGATGAGAATAGGAATTTTTACCGACACATATGTTCCAGATATTAATGGAGTTGTGTCCTCTATTTATACTTTACAAAAAGGATTAGAGGCTGCTGGACATGAGGTATACATTATTACCAGCCATAAAGGCTTTATTCATGCAAAGCGTGAAGGCAATGTTTTTAGAATGCCAGGATTAGAATTAAAATGGTTATATGGATATATTTTAAGTACACCATACCATTTTACATTAAAAGCAGAAATTGAAAAACTAAATTTAGATGTCATTCATGTACATACGGAATTTGGTGTTGGAATCTTTGGTAGAATTGTAGCGAAATCATTGAATTTGCCTGTTGTATACACATATCATACAATGTATGAGGATTATACTCATTATATTAATAAGTTTGATTTAGATAGTGTTGAAAAGGTGAGTAAAAAGGTATTTACAACATTTTCTAAATATTTATGCGAATCAGTGGCAGCAATTATTGCCCCAAGTGAAAAAACAAAAGAAAAATTACAGAGCTATGGCGTTGAAAGACCTATCTATATTATTCCAACAGGATTGGATTTAATTCGTTTTAAAGAGGAAAGTGTACCACTAGAAAAACGTTTAGAAATTAGAAAGCAATATGGTATTGGTGAAGATGAAAAGCTGATTACTTATATAGGGCGAATTGCTGAAGAAAAAAGTATTGATATTATTGTTGATGGAGTGCCTTATATTCAAAATGAAAAATGTCGTCTGATGATTGTTGGTGGAGGACCACAATTAGAGGATTTAAAGGCACAGGCAGCAAAGTTAAAAGTGAGTGATCGTATTATCTTTACAGGGCCAATTCCTCGTGAGGAGGTTCCTGCTTATTATTTAAGTAGTGATTGTTTTGTATCTGCATCAACTTCTGAAACACAGGGAATGACATTTATAGAATCATTAGCCAGTGGACTTTGTGTGTTAGCAAGACCTGATGAAGTGCTAGAACATTTAGTCATTGAAGAAGAAACGGGTTTCTATTTTAATACACCAGAACAGTTTGCCCAAAAAGTAGAACAATATGTTTCTATGAATGAACAAAGTCAAATGAAGATGAAACAACAAGCGAGAGAAGTTGTAAAACCATACGAAGTGAATACTTTTGTAAAGCATGTTGTTGATGTGTATAAGATTGCAATGGAAGAATACAAAGATAGTTATATTATTAAATCTATTAAATCATCTAATGATTATATGAAACTTTATTTAGATTCAGCAAAGAATAATGGGGAAGAAACATTGATGATTTCATTAGATGATTATATGCTTTATCATATTAAAAAAGAGGATACAATGGAGCATTACATTTTTGATATTCTTAAAAATAGAGAACGTTTGTTAATTGCATATCAACAAGCTATTAAAAAACTGCGTGCAAAAGATCGTACTCGTAAAGAGATGTATGATTTCTTTATTAATCAAGACAAGGTAGAATTAAGTATTAAAGAAATTAATGATTTAATTATGACGCTGGAAGAAAAAGGGTATATTAACGATGAAGCGTATATGATTATGGAAATTAATAAATTAGATACGATGCTATTTGGTAAGAAAAAGATTATGCGTAAATTAGTTGAAAAAGGCATTCCTTATGAAGAAGTAGAAAAATGTTTGGTTGTGCTTGATGAAGATGGCGAACGTTTAAAGGCAGAGAAATTAGCATCGAAATACATGATGACCATTAAAAATAAATCATTAATGCGTAAGAAAGCAATGATGATTGATAAATTACATGCAGATGGATTTAGTTATGAATTAGCGAAAGAAGTTGTGAATAATTTAAACTATGAAGATGATTTCTTAAGAGAAAGTGTTACTTTAGTGAAAGTTATTGATAAAGCAATTAAAAATTACACAAAAAAATATAAAGGGAATGAATTACGCTCACGCATTATCTCTTATGCTTTAAATAAAGGGTTTATGTATGATGACATTGTTTCTGTGTTAGAAGAAAGGAATATCGTGAATGAGTAAACAATTATGTGAATTAATAGATGGAGAAAAGGTGGCGATTAAGTTACTTATCTCACAAATAAATAAAGGGGTTACTAATAAAGGTGCACCTTATTTGAGTTTTGTATTGCAGGATAAAAGTGGTGTTATTGATGCAAAATACTGGAATGTAAGTGAAGAACAATTAGATTTATATAAAGCAGGAATGATTTGTTTGTTTCATGCAGATGTGTTATCACACAATAAACAGTTGCAGATTCGTGTGCAGTCTATTGAAATTTTAGATCGTAAACAGGAAGATTTAATTGATTATGTAAGATCAAGCCATATTCCTAAAGCACAATTACAAGCGGAAATTTATGCTGTCATTGATGCAATGCATAATGAAACGATTAAACAAATTACCAAGACATTGCTTAAAGAATGTGAAAAGGATTTCTTTTCCAGAAATGTCTCGAGTA
>SAAR01000356.1 GCA_009916335.1 Erysipelotrichia bacterium
CGTTATTTTTTGAATAGAGCCATTGTAGAGCCAACAGGCATAAAGAAACCTCGGAAACCCTTATGAAATGGGCATCCGAGGTTTTCTATCCGTTATTCATATTCGGCAAGTCCCTTGCTTGTCTTAAACATATTCGTTTAAGTTTCGTGTGGAATACGCCTTTATTTTATCTCAATTACACATTTTATTCTGGCTTACTGATTTTCTGTTGCCAAAGTGTTGCCACGTTGATATTATACGTTATCATTATCAGGAAATCAATAAGTTCAATGGTTATTCCAACTCAATCTTCACTTTTTAATTTTCAATTTTTTTTAGATATTGACTATATGAGTATATATTTTTTTCTCCAACCAAATCCAAAAAAAACTTTTCGAAAGACGAGTCCATAGGAATCGTAACCAAAAAAATCAGTCTTTTCTTTGCTCTAGAACAGCAAACATAAAAAAGATTTCTATTACGTTCAAACGATGACTCCTTTCCTCTAGGTATCGGAATTACACCCGTTATCATTGGTGCATAAACCTCAAATTGATATTGATTCCAGCCTTTGCCGATCACAAAAATAACATTGTCGTATTCTTCTCCTTTTACTCCATGTTCTGTAGAATACTCCGCTTCTGGATACAAAAAATAAATTGCTGATAAAAATTGACTATATTCCAGCTCTAGAAAATCTTTAATTGTAACACCATTTGAATATACCAAATCCGGCGTTGTTAAATATTCTTGATAATACTCTAATATCTGTGGTGGTACTGGAATTAGTTTTGAATAAATTACAGTTTTAAGAACATCTATGCACCTTTTCATTCGATCTCGTTTAATACATTGTTGTAACTTTTTCCATTCTTTTTTCTCGTTTTTAGATGAGATAGGATAGCGTTTTATGCCTAGTGCATCAAAAAGTGACTTCATATCCGACGATTGAAGTGCCTTAAAAATTGGTTCTACTGTATTCATAAAATACATCAAAAATAAATCTTGTTTATCTCGTAATCCATCGTCCAGAATGCTCAAAAGTTGTTCATACCCTTGTTGCTTTGCAAGTACTTTGTGTGTAATCATCAGCACCTTCAATTTTTCTTCAGCAGGAGTAGATGACTTAATACAATCTGACACTTTATTCAACCGCTCTCTCAGTTCGTCAGAGGGCAACTCCCCTTTAAAATTTCGTTCAATTCGGCGTTGACCAATATAATCATCACAAGTAATTACTGTCACATCTCCGTCGAAATCATCTATAGCTGACTGCTGTGGTAGCTCTGGACGAATATCATTTAGCAATTTAACAATTTGGGGTGCCGAACGAAAATTTGACACCTTTTTTATTACCTCAATATTTTTATGTTCTATTAATCCACAGGCTTTATTAGATTGATAGATGGTTTGCCATGCATCTCCAAAAAATCCAAATTGCGGTCCCTGTCCTGTTGAAATAAAATAATCTATAAACCGATCAATAATTGGTTTGTATGAATCTTGGTACTCATCAATTAGAATTAGTGGATATTTATCAGCAAACACTCTACGAAATTTCTTATTATCTAATAAGATTCCAAATAATTTAAGCACATCATCATGGTAAAGATATTGTACTCCGTTATCCATGTACCGATGTCCCAATGTATAAGCCACTTCGGCAAGATTTGAAAAGTCACCCTCATCAGAAACAAATTCTGGATCACTTTTAATTATATCTATCAAAAAACTTTGATACTGTTTAATTGCATTCCACGCAAATGAATGAATTGTAGATGGGATAATAAATGAGTCTTTAGATAATCGTTCTAAAATCACATCTACTGCTGCATTTGTATATGTAATACAAACTACATTTTGCTTTTTTTGACTAAATTCATTCCACTTATTTTGCTGAATCCATTCAATTGCTTTATTCAATGAATATGTTTTTCCTGAACCAGCACCTGCTTCAACGCGAAAACTCTGACCGCATTGAAGCGTATTCATAATTATTTTATCAATCCTATCCGCTTCCTCTTTGGCTGTATTATAATTACTATTTTCACGACATTTATTCATAATCTATCACCCTCTTACTCAAAAACTTTTTGATTATTAAGCCATATCAAACCACTTTTTATATAATCCGGAATGATATAATTGGGATTATCGCAAATTAGATTAAGTGCAAAATCGGTTTTGCATTTTTCTTTGAATTCTAAATTTTCTTCTGTACTATTGGCCTCTAAATTATAATATATCCTATTAACGTTCCGAATCGCTTCTTCTAACGAGTGTCCACAAAGTCCATTTTCTTCTGTTTGAAACTCAATATGACATTTTCCTCTTGTTTTATCTTTTAAACTCAACGAAGTAATGTCTGTTAGTTTTATTTTAACTTTATCTGATTCCTGAAGTCCCATGTGTTTTCTCATCCACCATTTTATTGTTGCATTTGACGTTGTTTCTCCTTGGCTCACTGGAACAGATTTTTTATTTAATACAGAATCCAAATCCGTAAGAATAAGACAGGGAATATCTAAAAAATCTGCAAAAGGAATGAATTTGTATGCATATGCACCACCAATCTCAATCAGTGCATAGTACTGCGCTGGCAACCTGCAAATTTGTGAACCGAACTCACCATTTTTATCACATTTATCAATCATATCTGGCAATAATATACGCTCAGAAGCACCTTCTACAAAAATTATTTTATCAGCAAAGAATAAATCACATCGACTAAGTGTAAGATATTTCTTAATAAAATCCATACTTTCCGCATTATTTTGTGCAAATACATTTAAATTTTTATAGACTACACCAAATTTTGATTTCTGTGCATAGCGAATTTTACTAAAGTCCATTGTGTTTGCTATATGAGCAGAATGTGAAGTCAAAAACGTTTGAATACTCACATTAGAAATAGTGGCTAAAAATTTTTCCAAATACTCTGCAAATGTATGCTGCATTTGTGGATGCATATGTGATTCTGGTTCTTCAATCAATAACAATGGAATGCAAGTAGTACCATATTTTTCAATATCCCTTGCAAATGCTGCAAGCATAAATTCCATTTTAATTAAATTTTTGTATCCCAACCCATTATACTTGCTTGGTAAACTTTCCATATCCTTTCCCAACGAATACGAAAGAATAGATTGATTTTTTATCTGGTCATCTATTTTCAATTTGGTAGTTACTCCTAACTGCAACTCTTCCCCGTTAGGATATCCAAATCCAACCGCCTTACTAATAATTGCACTCAGAAGATTATCACTACGCTTTTGAACATCTTTATTAGCTTTTCCCACTATTTCACGTAATTTTTTGACTTCTCCCGCAACAGTAGCATCTAACTCATCTTCGCTAATATCAAAATAATT
>SAAR01000035.1 GCA_009916335.1 Erysipelotrichia bacterium
ATCACAGCTAATTGTTCAAGGGCTGGGGGGTCGTGATAATTTTGATGAGTTTGATTGCTGTATTACACGAATTAGGACACAAATTATTAATACAGCCGAAGTTAATGAAGGATTATTAAAACAATCTGGGGCAGCAGCGGTAGTTGTTACAGGTAATAGTGTACAAATCATCTTTGGGCCAAAGGCGTCTACGATTAAAACAAACCTAGATAATTATTTAAGCAACGTACCTATTGAGTATGACTATTATGAACAAGATGCTGATGTTGAGGAAACAGAACAAACTAAAAAGGTCACCTTACAGATGATGGTAGAAGGAGAGTGTTTACCAATTGAACAGGCACATGATGAAATTTTCTCACAGAAACTATTGGGAGATGGAATTATGATTAAACCCGATAATGGATTAATTAGTGCGCCATGTGATGCGTTCGTGACAATGGTATATCCAAGTAAACATGCTATTGGACTAAGGCTAGATAATGGTTGTGAGCTACTAATACATTTTGGAATTGATACTGTGAGGTTAAATGGGGAAGGATTTGAACTGCTTGTTAAAAGTAAGCAACGCATTAAGTGTAATGATTTATTGTGGCAAGCTGATTTAAACTATATTAAGACACATGCAATTAGTGAAAATCTACTTATTGTGGTCACATCAAAGGATGAGTATAGCTTGAAAAAAACTTATGGTAGGCTAGAGAGAAAATTAGCAATGTTGGAGATAGATAAGGGAAGTTAAATATGTATAAAATTTTGAAAATATTGAATCATAATGCAATTTTAGTCAGTGATGAAAAAGAAGAGTTGATCGTAATGCATAAGGGAATAGGTTTTTCAAAAAAAGTAGATGATATGGTTGATATACCTATGCAGGCAAAGAAATATTTGATGCAAAAAAGTTATAGTAAAAAAAATAAAGGTAATGAAATTATCGATTACATAGATCCTATTTACTTGGAAATTGCATCAGAGATATTAAAAAAAACAAGTGAAAAATTTGATGAGGTTGATGATAGTATTTTGTTGCCTCTAGCAGATCACTTGTATTTTGTAATTAAACGCATGAACGATAATATCGCACCAGAAAATCCTTTTTTTCGTGACATTAAACTGCTATTTCCCGAGGAGTTTGAAGTGGCTTTGCAAGCCAAAGCAATTATTTATGAATATACAAGAAAAGAGATTAATTTAGATGAAGTAGGGTTTATAACTTTGCATATTCATTCTGCGGTATCTTCTAATCAACTTTTAGAGACGATGGATGCAACACGCGTCATTCATGATTCTATTGAGAAGTTACAAAAGGATTTAAAAATTAAAATTGATGTGGAATCTATTTCATATGCTAGGTTAATGAATCATATTAAGTTTTTAATTGTTCGCCTAAATAAAGACGAAGAATTGGCAATTGACATTAGTGAATTTACGCAAGAAAAGTTTCCTTTTGCATATGAACAAGCAACTCATATGTGCACTGCATTAGCCGAGGTTTTAAATAAAGAGTTACCATACACAGAAATTGGTTACTTGGCGTTACACCTAGAAAGAATTTTATCTAGTATTGATTTTAGTTAGTAAAAGTTAATGATATGTTTTTTCACTTAATGATTATCAAAATAGAACTGAAAAATGTGTCTTAGATTACTTAGATTTTGACTAACTGATTTTGTTACTTCGTGGATAATGGAAGAAATAATTGCAATAACAGCTTTTCTATCCAATTTGTCTAAACAAGGGGTGTATAATTCAATAAACATATTTGTCATTTTATGAATGATTACTTCTTTTTGTGATAAGGGTGAAGTTTCTTTATTATCGCCACTGTACTCTTATCACAAAAAGTCAAATATATTGTATGCAAAATTTTAGCGTGATATAATCGTAAAGCATGCTAGGGGGGATGCTATGGTGATCAATATTGGGATTTGCGATGATGAATCGCATTACTTAGAAAAAATGGAAAAACTAATTGCAGATTATTTTAAAAGAAGTGATAATCAGTGCTTTATTACAAAATATAAAGATGGAGAAGAGCTTTTAAACAAAAGAGCTAAGTTAGATATTTTATTTTTAGATATTGAAATGAAAAAAATGAGTGGGATAGAGATTAAAAATAAGTTGGAGATGTATTGTGATAATTGCAAAATTATATTTGTGTCAAATTATGATAATAGAATGAAGGAGGCATTTGGGAAAAATGTAATCGCATTTATAAGTAAAAGCAAGATAGATGCTATCATTTATTATTTGGCATGCATCGAAAGAGAATTAAAGGAACACAAAATTATAAAATTTGGAAATTATCAAGTTGATATTTTTGATGTAATCTATATCAAAGCAGAAGGTTCCTATGTTAATATTATTACCAAATTTGAAAAATATATATGTTGTATTTATCTGTCTGATGTATTGGCAAAACTGCCAATTTCCTCTTTTTTAAAAGGCATAGATCATATATTGTCAATTTGCGTTATCTAAGAAATGTGGATAAAAAGGGATTGCTTTTAAATAATGGAATAAAAATACCTATCTCAAGAAACAGTCAGAAAAAGGTATTAGAAAAATATTTTGAATATATAAGGAACACAAATTAAGCACCTCGGTGTGCATTATGTGCAGGCGTTCGTATTTACATTTTTAATAGAAAATGGTGAAGTATAAGTTAAAATGAATAATTAAAAAAGTAAGGGCGATTATATTTATTAAACGAATATATGTTAAATTTGTTTAATAAATATAATCAATGGAAGATTTTTAAACGTCAATAGTATAATAGAATATCATAATAGTATATTTTATTGATAATCCTATAAGTACGGTGGATAGTATCGATTTTGATAAGTATGAATAAATATTATGAGTGACGCTCGTGCCTTTTTGTACCACTTATAGCATTTTTTGACAACTCACAAAATATAACTTTACATTCTATTTTTTTCTCTATAAAATTGACTTGTAGAATGTAGGAAAGATTATGTATATGTTATTGTTAAATAATCACTCTTTTATAGAAGAAAAGTTTAAAAGAACCATTACGAATAAATGGTTTTGGTGTGCATTCGCGTTAGTGCTACTAATTGGTTTATTGGCGATAAACAGTATTAGTCCATATCTTTATTCATTAGCTATTCTATTGGTCTCGCTAATTATAGGGTTCCTATTTCCAAAATCAATGAGCAATATAAATGAAACCATTTCAGCATTTTTAGTAATGCTTATGCTTATGATTTTGTCAATGTTAGCAAATATAAAGTGGACATTAGTTCCTATCATAATACTACTTATCATTATTTTATATTGAATAATAAAAAAAGAATTTGAGGTGAGAAAATGAAACAGTTAAAATATGCTGGATATGCGTCATTAATTTGGATCGTGCTTTTTTTATTTGATTATATATATCACCTTTTCCAAATTGAGAAAAGTGGAGTTGTTACTACTTTAATGGGGTTAAAAATCACGACTGAAATGACAATTAGTGAATTAAATACACAATTTTCATTAACAATACAAGCTTTACTTATATACATTATTTTTATAGCAATATGTGTTGCTCTCTTTACTGTCGCTAGGAAGAAGAAAGGATGAGATATGGGGAATGAGACTATCATAATACTGTTTATATATGTGGTATCCATCCCCGTTGTTGTTGCAGTTCATGAATTTATTCATTGTATTTTTGCGATTTTATTCAAAAGAAATCCGAACACAATAGTGTCTAAATACCTCACATTTTCTATATGTTATAAGTTCGTGGGGAAAACTCTATAGCTTGCTATGAGGATGAAAGTCATTAACACAAAGGACACAAAGTTCATGAGTAATAAAAAAAATATTTATTGATTATACAGGAGAAGAAGATTTTGTAGTTCCATTTTTAATTAATATAGATGGAAATGGATCTATAAAAACTCATGTGGGAACCCTGTCTAATCACAATGCTAGAGTACATAAAATGTCTAAGCTTCAACGTGAGCAGTTGTATAAGCAATTGGTCATTCTCGTTGACAATAAAAACATGGGGGAAGTCACAGGAAAATAGATTTTAGGGGCAAAATTCAATAGAAAGGTACATTTTTTAATTAGCCTTTATGAGAAGTTCAAGGGCATGATAGAGATTTAAAAAAGATGCTCCAAAGATATGAAGTGCTAGATGAACAAGTCAAATAGCGAGGTATAGGCATCATCAGATATGGTATGGAAATAGAAATACTCTATTTACATTTGAGAGTATACCACTATATAAAATCAAAATGATTGACAATAGGCTAATGAAAGTGCTATCATGAAAATGTAAATTGAATAGAGGTAGTGTGTAACTGTTAAGCAGGCATTAACTATTTTATTGAGTAGAGATACGATTTTGTATCTTTTTGGACTATTCCATACTTACTAAAATAAGATGCCTGCTTTTTTGGTTTATCTACTTATTTATCTATTCAACATTTGCGTAGGACATTTAAAAAGAAAAGGAGGAATTTTAATGGTAGGAATTGTTCTTGCGAGTCATGGCGAATTCGCAAATGGGATTCTACAATCGGGTGCTATGATTTTTGGTGAACAAAAAAATGTAAAAGCAATCACATTAGCACCTAGTGAAGGGCCTGAAAGTCTCAAGGCAAAAATGGAGGCGGCTGTCTCTACATTTGAAGATCAAGAAAATGTGCTATTCTTGGTTGATTTGTGGGGAGGTACACCCTTTAATCAGTCAAATATGCTAATTGAAGGACATGAAGATAGATGGGCCATTGTAACAGGGTTGAATTTACCTATGTTGATTGAGGCATATGCATCTCGTATGTCTATGAATTCAGCTCATGAGATTGCGACACATGTAGCAAAGGTTGCTAAAGAAGGGGTTAAAACAAAGCCAGAATCACTAGAACCTAAAGAGGAAAAAGCTAAGGGAGCGAATGCAAACACAAGATTTACTGGTGGGATCCCTGAGGGAACTGTGTTAGGAGCTGGAAAAATTAAATATGTATTAGCACGTATTGATACTCGTTTATTACATGGACAGGTGGCAACAACTTGGACAAAAACAACACAACCAGATCGTATCATCGTTGTGTCGGATGCTGTAGCGAAAGATACATTGCGAAAAAACATGATGGAGGAAGCAGCTCCACCAGGGGTAAAAGCAAATGTTATACCAATTGATAAAATGATTCAAGTGGCTAAAGATCCACGTTTTGGTGCGACAAAAGCAATGTTGTTGTTTGAAACACCACAAGATGCACTACAAGCAATTGAAGGTGGAGTTGAGATTAAAGAGTTAAATCTTGGGTCAATAGCGCATTCATTAGGAAAAGTGGTCGTGAACAAAGCCATCGCTATGGATGGTGAAGATGTGAAGGCAATTGAAGCACTAATGAATAAAGGAATTAAATTTGATGTTCGAAAAGTTCCTGCTGGAGTGGTGGCAGTGGCAAACAAGTATCATAAACCATGTATTTGCATTAGTGGGGCATTGGGGTTACAATATAAAAAGCTTTATCAGCTAGGCTTTATTGGTATTTATAGCGTTGCTGATCGAGCGATGAGTTTTTCACAGGCACTAGAAGGAGCAAAAGAAAAATTAGAAGCTGCAACGTATAGCATTGTGAAAACAATTATGTATTTTATCAATAAGGAGGACTTATGAAAAAAATAGGAATTTTGTTTCTTTGTTTGCTTTGCGTGTCATTAAGTGCATGTGGTAAAGATGAAGAAGTAATGGACACATTTATTGGGACACCTCACATTTTTGTTGTAGAGGAAGGTCAAATTGTGGCAAGTGTTTCGCCAGGAGATGGCTCAGAAGGGAGTGGTCATGGTGAATATTTTAGCTCTAAAGAAAGTTTTGATCGCTTGATGAATCAATATAAAATGGTTGATAAAGATCAAAAAGAAGGAGAAATCATTAATATCCACTATGCTGATTTTGTGGAAATGATGGATAAAAAAACAAGTTTTGTGGCCATTGCAACACAAACGACATGCGGGCATTGCCTTTCCTTTAAAGAGAATGTGTTAGATGATTATATTAAAAATAATGGAATTAAAATTTATGAAATTAACTTTACGTTAGAAGCCTCTAGTGATGTCGCAAAAGCAGCATTTGAGGAAATGAAAGAGCTAGTGAAATAAGAATGTTAAAAACGAAAGAAACACCTAGTGTTTCTTTTCATTTTATGTTATCATAGTAATATCGAAATGAAAGAAGGCTGAAATGTTTGCAGAAACATTTTACAAAATAAAAAGAACCACTTTCAAATAAGCAAAGGAGACAACCTATGAATGAATTAGAAAATAATGCATTATTCTGGCAGAAATTAGATACAATCTATCTGTCAAGTAAGCTAGAAATCGATCGTCCTAAATATACTTGTCACTATAAGTATTCTAATCTGATTTATCCTGTGGACTATGGTTATTTAAAAGATACAGTAGGCTCTGATATGAAGCCAATCGATGTATTCAAAGGCTCAATGAAATCTACACAGGTACAAGCGGCTTTAATGAGTGCAGATATTTTAAAGAAAGATTGTGAAGTGAAATTGATTGTCGGCTGTACAGAAGAAGAAATGTATGATATTTTAGTATTTTTGAATCAAACAGATTTTCAAAAGGCGGTATTAATGAAAAGAAACAATGAAGTACCTGAATGGGGAAGTAACGATTAAGCAAGGAAACTTGCTTTTTTATGTTTTAGGATAGGTTTAAGTTTTTTACATTCACATATACTATATTGGTGATATAGTGAAAAAATATAGTATACTAGTATTAAGCATATTGATAATTAGCAGTATTTGTCTTTTCCTTTTGTATGAACATCATCACGATTTAAATAACGTTCAAATAGATTGTGATAGCTTTGTGTATGAATATAGTGAACAGGATCTAGCAAAGCAGTTACAGATGGAGAAAAAATGGCTTAAATCGTATAAAGTGTTAGCCTCACTTTCTAATTTAGAGTGGGAGCGAATTCTTGTTTTTCAAGTAGAAGATGGGTATATGGAAAGGGTGAAAGAAAGGGTTGAACGGTATTTATCTACATTGAAAGAAAGCCATGCAGATAGCTTATCACAAATAGAAAAGCATACACAATACTATGAAAATGAAAAGTTTTATATTGTGATCATCAGTAAACAGGCAAGTACGATCATGAAGGATATAAAAGAAAGGATGCAAATAGAATGAAAAAAATAAGGCAGGTAATCTATGAGTTTTTATCATTAGAAGGTAGTTTGTTTCGCTACTCATTAAGTTACTGTTTTTTACTTGCCTTATTGCCAGGGATTATCGTTGCGTTATTGATGTTTCAATATTCGATTGTTGGGGTTGATAATTTACTAGTGCTTTTATATCGTTTTGTTCCCGAAGATTTAATTTCTCCTTTCATTGAATTTATTATGGATAAAAGCTATCATTCTATCCTTGGTGTAGGACTTGCCTTAATTGTCCCTTGCTTTGTGGCTAGTAAAAGCTTTTACTCTTTTATGTTAATTAGTGCGAAGGAAGAATTTTTTGATGGCTATAAAGTTTTGATTCGTTTGCATTCTTTTATTTTATTCTTTGTTTTTGTCGGCGAAATTGTTATATTGGCAATGCTTGTTCACTTTTTAAGATGGCCTGTATTACCCGCATTTGGTATTGGCTTGTTCATTGTCTTTTGGTTATTCTTTCGTATGCTTTCCTTTGAAAAACGCCCCATTAGTTTTGGTATAATTGGCTCTTTATTTGTTAGTGTGGCACTTTTACTTGTTGCTTATGTATTCATTTATTTTATTCAAATGTTTACATCTTATCAGACAATGTATGGTCCATTAGCAAGTTTAGTTGTACTTTTCCTTGCAGTCTATGTCATTTCGTGTATCATATACTTTGGGTATTGTTTAAATATTGTTTATGGTACACATAGAAATAAAAAAGAATATAAAAGTGAATGGTATTACACCACAGGTGAAAAAGTCATTTGTTTTATTAGAAAGAAATTATTAAGAGGAAAATAAATGAGAGTAAAAATTGAAAAAATGGGGATTAACGGAGAGGGGATTTCCTTTGTAAATCGTCAGCCAGTATTTGTCGATGGGGCAATTGTCAACGAAGAAGTAGATATTAAGATTGTTGAGCGTCAGCGTCGATATAGTAAAGGGCAATTACTAAGTGTTGTTAAAAGAAGCAAGGATCGTGTACGCAAGCCATGTAAATATGCAAATCAGTGTGGAGCTTGTTCATTGATGCATGTAAGCTATGACAAACAGGTGCAAATTAAGTATGATTTATTAAAGGAATCACTGATTAAATATGCACAAGTAAATCCTCACTGTATACAGAAAGTAGTGAAAAATGAGGAAGTATTAGGGTATCGCAATAGCTTTAAGCTACCGTTTTCGATGGAAAAAGGGAAATTAGTATGTGGGCTATATAAGCCAAATACGAATTATTTTATCCCTGTTGATCATTGCCTGATTCATGAAACAGGGTTAGAAAGAATCAGAAAAGAATTGCTAAAGATATTTAATAAATATCATTTAGAGGCATATGATTATAAAAAGAAAAGTGGACTTCGTACATTGGTATTACGGGGGTTTCAAAATCAGTATCAATGTTGTGTAGTCAGTGGGGAAACACCTTTACCACAAGCTTGTATTGAGGAATGTATGCAAATTGAAGGATTAGTTTCTTTATGGCAAAATTATCATACAGTTAAAAAAAGTGTCGATTTATTTGGTAAGGTAATGATTCACTTAGCAGGTGAAAAGCAGTTACGCTTAGACTTAAATGGATTAAAGTTAACACTTTCCCCAAAATCATTTTTTCAATTGAACACTGCTCAAGCAGAAAAATTGTATGATATTGTGGCGGATATGGTTAGCTGTGGCAATGAATTTGTTGTTGAGGCATATAGTGGGATTGGTGCAATTTCTCTTTACATAAAAGATAAGGCAAAAGAAATTGTCGGTATTGAATTTGTGAGTGATGCAGTTAGTAATGCGAATCAAAATGCAAAACGCAATCACGCTAAAAATGTTTCTTTTGTGTGTGGAGATGCGGCTGAAAAATTGACGCAGTTATCGAAGAAAAGAAAAATTGATACATTGATTGTTGATCCACCTCGCACAGGATTAGATGATGCAATGCTTTCATGTATTATGAAAGGGAAAATGAAACATATTATTTATGTTTCTTGTAATCCATCAACATTAGGTAAAAACTTAGCAATCTTACAAAAGTATTATCGTGTGGAAAAAATTGTCCCTGTGGACATGTTTTCTAATACTGCTGCGGTTGAGAGTGTTACGCTACTAGTTAGAAAATAATAGGAAAAGTATCTCTATGATGCTTTTTTTCGTATTATTTGTTGTTTATTAGGATTAGTGTTAAGATGTAATTGAAGAAGGGTCCTATGAAAACATTATATATTGTAACGGGGGCAAATGGTCATTTGGGAAAAACCATCATTCGATTTTTAAAAAAACAGGCAAATATCGAGATTAGAGGTTTGCTTCTTTTCAATGAGCATTGTGATGATGAAGAACATGTTCATTATATAAAAGGAGATGTAAGAAAAATAGAAACATTAGAGAGGTTATTTGTTCATACCCAGTGGCGAAAGGTTTATGTGATTCATACTGCAGGCATTATTAATATTCAAGAAAAGGTATCTAAATTACTTTATGATGTGAATGTAACAGGGACTAAAAATATTATTGCTTTGTGCCAACGTTATCATGTTAAACGTTTGTTATATGTTAGTTCTGTGCATGCGATTACAATCTTAGATCCTTTACAGGTTATTAGTGAAACAAAATCATTTCATCCTGATACTGTACTTGGTGGCTATGCAAAAAGTAAAGCCGAGGCAACAAAACTCGTACTAGAAGCTGTTGATCAGGGACTTAACGCTGTGATTGTGCATCCTTCAGGGATTATAGGTCCTTATGGAAATGAAAACAATCATCTAGTACAGATGATTATTGATTATCTATCAGGAAAGCTAGTTGCAGGTGTCCAAGGTGGATATGACTTTGTCGATGTAAGAGATGTTGCCAAAGGGATTCTTTTAGCATTAGAAAAAGGGGAAACAGGGGAATGTTATATTTTATCGAATCGTTATTATCCTATCAAAGAGGTGTTAGAAATGGTACATAGGGAAACAGGGAAAAGAAAGCTTTCTATACTACCAACCTGGCTTGCACAAATAGGAATCCCACTTATCAATTTTATTGCGAAATGGAAAAAGGAACGCCCTCTTTATACACGATATTCTTTAATGACACTACAAAGTAATGCTCGTTTTTCACATGATAAGGCAACCCAAAAACTTGGGTATATGCCTAGAGATTTAAAAGATACAATTAAAGATACAATCTTGTGGTATCAAAAGAAAGAGATAGAGGAAGAATGATAGAATGGTTTGTTTCATTATCTAGCAAAGATAATGAGATATTGTGGTATAATGCAAACAATAAAACAAACAGGAGTTAATGTAATGATAAAAAAATTAGGGGTAGGTGTAGATAATTATCGCAAATTAATTGAGAAAAAACACTATTATGTTGATAAAACTTTACTTATTGAAGATTTTATGAAAGATGGTAGTGAAGTCAGTTTAATTACTCGACCAAGAAGATTTGGGAAAACATTGAATATGTCGATGTTGGCAGAGTTTTTTGATATTAGTAAAGATAGTCAAGCCATCTTTGCTGGTATGCATATTATGCAAAGTGAATATGCGACTTTAATGAATCAATATCCCGTCATTTTTCTTAGTTTTAAAGATGTGAAAGGAAAGGATAAAGATACCTTAATTAAAGAGCTATTTACTGTTTTGTATAATGGCTATTTCAGATACTATGATCAATTAACAAAGAATAATGTGAACAAAGATTTAAACAATAATATTCAATATATGTATCACTTATTAAATGCAAAAGGTGTTCCTGATAAGATAGCGATTAGTGAATGTAATAACAGTTTAATCTTAATGAGCCAGTTTTTATATGAATACTATGGGAAAAAAGTAATGCTGTTTATTGATGAATACGATACACCATTTATTGAAGCCTATAATCATACTTATTATGAGGAAGTTCACGATATATTAGCTAGTTTATTATCGAAAGCATTAAAAGGGAATGAATATTTAGAGAAAGCAATGATTACAGGGATACAAAGAATTGCGAAAGAGAATATCTTTAGTGGTTTAAATAATTTAAGTGTGTGTACGGTAAGTGATGATGAATATGCAAATTATTTTGGGTTAAATGAAGAAGAAACAAAAATCTTATTGCAATATTATGATTTATCGTTAAGTGAAGAAGTGAAAGCGATGTATGATGGGTATCGCATAGGGGGATTAGAATTGTATAATCCATGGTCGATTATTAATTATGCACAAGAAAAAAAGCTGATTCCTTATTGGGTGAATACAGCAAGTAATATGATGATTAAAAATATGATTAGCTTAAATGATGAAAATTTTAAACAGGATTATGAAGATTTAATCGTTCATGGTGAAATTAATGTGAATGCCGATTTAGAAACTTCTTATTTTGAGGAGGCAAGCGATAAAACATTGTGGGCATTGTTAATTAATGCAGGGTATCTAACTATTATCAAAGCGAATAAAATTAATAATTATTGTATTTGTATTCCTAATAATGAAGTAAAAGAAGTGTTTAAGGATCTAAGTACGCATTATTTACGTTTAGATGAAAGGAATTTAAGCCGTATTGATGATGCGTTACGAAATCAAGAATTTGATTTATTTATTCAAAGTTATCAAAAATTTATCATTGCGTATATGTCTTATTATGATGCATTAAATGAAAATAGCTTTCATTCATTAATGTTAGGTTTATGTGCGTATATGTACAATACACATGAAGTCATTTCTAATCGAGAAATGGGAAAGGGAAGATGTGATATTGTATTAAGAGGTGTGAATGCAAATTACGCTAGCTATATTTTAGAGTTTAAATATACAAAGGATAAGAAGATAGATTTAAAAGAAAAAGCAAAAGAGGCTTTAAAGCAAATCATAGATGAGAAGTATGATACAGGATTAAAAGGAGAAGTGTATTATATTGGCTTAGGACATCGTGGTAAAGAAGTAGAGATAGTTTATCAGAAAAGATGATGAATAAAAACAGAGTTTGTACCATGAAAGGTAGTAAACCCTGTTTTTTTATAAATAAATTTTTAAATCTTGATAAGATTTTTCTTCAAAATCTTGTAATGTTTTCATCATCATAAGCAAGTGTTTATCACTATTTTGATACTTTCTAATACTGCGTATAGTGTTAATGACACCCATTGTGGAACCAATCATCATCATTTCTGCAATGTGTGAGGTGGAATCATCATTCAAAGTTTGTATATTAATCATAAAATATGTTTTAATCTTTTCAAAAGTAGTTAGTCCTTGTTCATCATAACCATGTTCATGTAGCTTGCTTTTAGCATCATGTAGCATTTGATCATAACCCTCTTGTTTTTCTTTAAGATATTTTCTAAAATCATCTTCTTTCACGATGTCCAATAATTGTTGGATTGTTTCCACACCCATTTGAGCGTTTTGGTAAATAAAGTTCAACAGCTGTATATTTTCATTCATATTATCACTCCTAACTTTAGTATGTAAACAAATAAAAGAAATATACATGTCGCAAGGGATAAATGATTAAGGATAGATGGATTCTGTTTATAGCATTGCAATTTCTATTTAAAAGTGATATAAAATGATTACTTGATTCATTTTTATCAAGAATAAATTGAATATATTTTATTTTGAAAAAGGAGAAAGCATGAAGAAATTATTCATTGGGTTATTTTCGTTATTATTAGCATCAACATTATTTGTTAGTGATGTTTTCGCTAATACAGAGGAAGTAAAAATTAAAGATGCTTTATTGAAAGTACAAGCACATTATATGCAAAAAGAAAAGGTTTTATATAGCGTTGATGATGTATTGGCAATTACCAATCTAGGTATTGATGTAAAAAGTAACTTTACTTTAATTGAGGATATGTATCAACAAGGTTTTTCCACAATGAAAGTAGGCACATTGGCAAAAACAATTATGGCATTTTCATTGATGGGAGTAGATGTTACTAGTGTGAATGGGACGAATCTTGTTGCGTTACTTGAATCCTATGTAAGAGAAGATGGTGCGATTATGTTTTCACAAACAGAAATGGCAGAGCCTAATATTGCCGTTTGGTGCTTATATGCTTTATTAGGGGTAGAAAGTGATAAAAGTGGGATTGTTGCTGATGATTTAGCTAAAAAGCAATTAGCAACAGGTGCGTTTTGGTACTCCTATAATGGAAGTGTAATGGAAGATGAAGCGACTACAGGTTGGGTGATTGAAGCGTTAAGTGTAACAAATAAAGAGCAATATACGGCTGTGATTGAAAAAGCAATAGCTTTTTTAAAAACGAAACAACAAGTAGATGGTAGCTATGGTGAATGGGGAGCGAGTGCAGATACGCAAGCTGTGGTATTACAAGGGTTACTTGCTTATGATGAACAAGGGGTAAAAAGTGGTCGATATGATATTCAGGGGGTAAGTCCTTATGATACATTATTAGCTATGCAAGATGAAAATGGTGGTTTTACTTATCTTGATTGGCAAAGTAATGAATATGTATACAGTGCAATGACTACTTATAATGCGGCTCTTTCTTTAGGTACTTATTTTAATGGTTCTTTTGTATACAAGGTGCAAAATGCTTATCGTGCAATAGAAGAAAGTAAAAAGGGGAATGAAGAAAGCAGTAAGGAAGTAGTAAATGTACAGGAAGAAACAAAGGTTAGTGGACCAACGACTGCTGATACAAGTGATGTAACAAGTTGGATTATGTTGATGCTTACTTCTTTCATTTCACTTTTATTTATAAGAAAATATCATGCAAAAGCTTAAAAAGTGGTTTCATTCATTAGATAAAACAAAAAGAGTAGCCTTCTTATTTGTTGGTGTTTCCTTTTTGCTTATCTTATTGATATCCTTTTACAATATGATGCACCCCTCTACGATAAAAAAGGATAAAGAGGATATTGTCATAGAAAAAGAAACGAGTAAAAAGGAAGAAAAGCAAAAAACAGATACACAAGAAGAAACATCATCTGCACAGATAGAAGTACCTATTGAAAATAAGCAGGAAGAAAGTGAACAGACACAGCAAAATGTTTCACCTACTACCCAAGTAGCTGCAAGTGATGAAATGGGGAATGAAAATGTAGTTGAGTATGTTAATATATCCATTTCTATTGTTGGTATGAATGATGAGTTAATTGCTAGTGGTAATGTGCAAATGGAAAAAGGCAAAAGTGCATATGATGCTTTAGTGCAGTTTGCGAAAGAGAAAAATATTGTTATTACAACGACAGGTTTTGGTCCGTATGTATATGTGAGTGGTATCAATGGTTTCAATGAAAGAGAGCATGGAGCGAGTTCAGGTTGGATGTATAAGGTCAATGAAGTAGCACCTAATCAATCAGCAGGTGAGTGTATCTTAAAAGATCATGATCAAATGCTTTGGTATTATATCTATGATTAAACTAACAAAAACACAAGAAATTGCTTTGATTTCTTTATTAGCTGCCTTTAATATTGCATCACGCATCTTCTTACAAGGATTCCCTAATATAAAACCTGTTACTTCAATTATTATGATATCAGTATTCATTTTTAATTTAGCGTTTGCCATCAAATTGTCCATTGTTACTACCATAGTATCTAATCTATTTTTAGGTATGGGTATTTGGACTTTCTTTCAAATACTAGCATGGATTTGTATTGCTTTATTAACACAAATCGTTGTTGATGTGTGTGCGAAATATCATCGTAAACCAAACTTGATAGGTATGTCTATCTTTGCTTTTTTTATGGGTTATGTATTTGGTTTTATTGTTTCTTTAGATAAGTTGATGATAGGTGGACCTACTTTATTTTGGACTTATTATGTATCAGGGCTGGTATTTGATACATTTCATGCAGTGGGAAATTTTTTCTTTTATCTGCTGTGTGCCCCTATTCTTTATCAAGTGTTTGTCAAACAAAGTAAGCATATGAGTGATAAAAACAAGTGTAAAAATGCCAATGACTAATTATATGAAATATACAAAGAGATAAAAAATACACACAACCTTCACATTGACGACATATTCATACCACTTTTTACATATATACTTGTAGTCATGAAAGTGGGTGAATAAAATGAATCTTAAGAAAAATAAAAAACAATGGAAGGGTAGTAAAGCAGCAATTGCCTTTTATGTATTAGCATTCATCTTTTTATTGTATGGAGCATATATGATTTATACAGTATATGAATACCTAGTTAGTTACTATGCAAGTTATAGTGCAGGTATGTGGGATGATGTGAAAAGTACAATACAGTATTTTGTATCTAATTGTAGTTCTTACTTTGTCTATGCCATTATTTGTTATGGTTTAGGTATGATTATCAATATGTTGCATTCTATCAAAACAACATTTGTTAATGAAAAGGCAATGGAAGAAGAAAAGGAAGTATTGAGTGATGATGCTTCCATTGAGTATCATGGTGAAGAAAAGATAGCGTAAATAAAGACTTCAATTCAATTTGAAGTTTTTTTATACAAGAGAGTCATTTTTAGTAGTGGTTATTATTTAGTGCTTTTTTTCAATGTATGGATTAAAATAGTGTATACTAATCATTGGTGATAACAATGAGTAGAAAACAAAAAATAATGATAATTATAATGAGTTTTTCTTTTATGCTATTAGCGATTTTAGTAAAACAAAAGGCTACTCTTTCTTTTGATCGCTTTGTATATGACGCTATCATTACCTATCAAAGTAAGAGAACCACTTTTTTCTTTAATCAGATTACGCAATTAGCAAGTGGTGTGTTTGTTTTTGCTTTATCGCTTATTTTGTTTTTTATCAATAGACAAATAGGGAAATGGTGTTTCATCAATATGTTAGCGAATAGTGTTTTAAATCAGGTATGTAAGCTGATTTTTGTAAGAGAAAGACCTTCTCTTTTACATTTAACAAAAGTGAGTGGTTATAGTTTTCCTTCAGGACATGCGATGATGAGTATGGCTGTTTATGGCTTGCTTATTTATTTTGTGTACCAATCTTCCTTGCATCAAACATGGAAATATCTTTTATATACGATTTTTACTATGATTATCTTATTGGTTGGGTTTTCTCGTATTTATTTAGGTGTGCATTATGCCAGTGATGTGCTAGGTGGTTATTTACTATCTTTCATTTATTTATTACTATTTATTCGTTTTTCCTTAAAAGAAAGGTATCTTTTATAAAGATTTGATTTTGCTTTTAGAGTAGATATAGTATAATTAATGAATGAATGTGGAGGAGAAATGTATGAGTGATTTTTTGCCAATCAATAGAGAAGAAATGTTAGCGAGAGGGTGGGAACAACCTGACTTTGTATATGTTAGTGGTGATGCATATGTCGATCATCCATCTTTTGGTGCGGCGATTATCACGCGTGTGTTAGAAAGCCATGGCTATAAGGTGTGTTTTCTTTCGCAGCCTAATTGGCGAGATAAACAAGATTTTATGCAGTTTGGTAAACCTCGTCTGGGCTTTTTAATTTCTTCAGGAAATATTGATTCGATGGTGAATCATTATACGGTTGCTAAACGTAGACGTCATTTTGATAGTTATACACC
>SAAR01000357.1 GCA_009916335.1 Erysipelotrichia bacterium
ATATAAAACACTTAATGAAAGCAGAATAAAATTAGGGCTTGCTAAAAAGATGATATTTATGAATCGTTGATATTGTTGTTTAGTTAAGTGATTTGTCTTTGCAATTTCATCTAAATACATAGTGGCACTAGGAAAGCCGAGTAACAGGGCAGTGAGTATTGTTTCCATTGCTTTTGCGTCAATTTTGAAAAGGAAAAGAAAAAGGGGATTCAAAGGTTTTAAAAAAGGATAGAGTAAGTGATATGGAGTGAGTAGACGAACAAAAATTAAAGGAAATAAAAAAGAAGGCACAAGTGTGGTTGCCCATAGGTATAACGCATTATGACTTGCAGTAATTGTGGTTGTACCAAATAAAATACTGCTTACAAATAAAAGGAATAAAACATATAAAACAATCTTTTTCATAGACTCACCCTTATATTGTATGATGAGGTTCGCTACTTTTAGACTAATAAAAAAACCTCTTGCGTGAGGTTTATTTGCGTAGAATAAACGTTAAGTTTCTACCTGTATCTTTATTTTTACGATAAGAGAAGAAATCTTCTTCATTTTCATAGGTATCTGCATTGTGCATGAAAATGTGGGTATCAGGAATTCCTGCATCTAATAACATTTGCATGTTTAAACGTTTATTATCTAATAAATACTTTCCATTTCCTTTTGGAATGATAAAAGCCTGTGTATCAAAACTCATTTCTTTTACTTGGGCAATGACATCTTCCCCTACTTCAAAAGAAAAGAAATCAATTGATGGTCCAATATAAGCATATAGCTCTTGTGGATCGCAATCTTCTTCATATCGTAATGTGTTCATCATTTTTTTAGTAATTTCTTTAACGGTTCCTTGCCAGCCTGCATGAATTGCTGCAATGATTCCTTGTGCTTTATCATAAATTAGAATTGGCACACAATCGGCAGTAAAGATACCAAGTAACACATTTTTTTCTTTCGTATATAAAGCATCACAATCCATAATCGCATCTTTTGTCGAATAAGCACCAGCACCAATGTCCTCTTTTGTTACTTTATGAATATTAGCACTATGTGTTTGATTAGCAAATACACATAAATCAAGGGAATGATTTAATTCTTCCATGAGTGCCTTACGATTTTCAATGACGGCTACTTCATCTTGGCAAGTATGTAATGCCAAATTGTTATCTTCTTTTTTGCTTTGCTCTTTTAGGGAAGTACCTGCGTAGATTTCCTCTACACTATACCAATCAATATAGCTCATATGATTACCTCCATTTATTTATCTTTTTCTATTCTAACATATTGAAGAATAGAATAGATGCATGTTGAAAGAAAAAGAAACAAAGTTTGATTATTTCCGTTTGTTAGTAGGTTTATGTATAAAAAGGAAAAAGACAGTTACTTTGCTTCTTCTTCAAACTTAATCAGTTTATCATACAAAGGACAAAGTGGAAAGTAAAAAAAAGAAAACTTTAGAATTGATGGAGATAGAGCAATAAAGTTTGTTAAATTAAGCATAAAAAAGTAGTGAAAAAGCAATAAAATAATATAAATTTCAAAAATTAGCACTTTTGTGTTGACAGTGCTAAAGAAGTATCATATACTATTAGCAGACGAGATATAGGAGTGCTAGTTTGGAGGTGTAAGCATGTTAAGTGAAAGACAAAAGATCATATTAAAAACGATTATTGATGAATTCACTCGAACTGCAGAACCTGTTGGTTCTAAAACACTGATGAATTTATTAGCTGTGCAAGTTTCCAGTGCCACGCTTAGAAATGAGATGGCTAAGCTAGAAGAATTTGGTTTATTGGAAAAAACACATACGTCTAGTGGACGTATTCCTTCAAGTAAAGGGTATCGTTATTACGTCGAAAATTTAATGGAAAAACAGTTAGATGATGAAATACAAAATACTTTGACAACTATTTTCCATGAACGGCACTATTCAATGGAAGAAATTATTAAGAAAAGTTGTGATATATTATCGCAGATGACGAATTTAACTTCGGTTGTCTTAGGGCCAGAAACAAAAACACAGACATTAGAGCATGTGCAGTTGTTTCCTATCAATGAAAGAAGTGCAGTGGGTGTCTTTATTACCAATCATGGACATACGGAAAATAAAACATTCCATTTTGATGAGAATGTTTCATTATCAGATATTCAAACATGTTGTAACTTATTAAATGATAAGTTGAGTGGGACACCAATCAGTGATGTGATTAAGAAGATGGAAGAAATTAAACCGTTGCTTGATTCACAAATTGCACGTCATGAAGTATTGTTTCAGGCATTTGTAAGTGCCTTTGTAAAATTTGCTAGTGATAATGTGTATACATCAGGAACAAGCAATATGTTGTATCAACCAGAATTTAGCGACATTAAAAAGCTAAGAGAGTTGATGAAGATGCTTGAGGATACAAGTATATGGCGACAATTAGGTTCAAGTGAGGGCGATGTTGTTGTGCGTATAGGAGAAAGCAATGAAGTCATTCCGATTGATAATGTATCTGTTGTTTCTAGTAAATTTAAAATTAATGAAGAAGAAGAAGGACAACTAATGGTTGTTGGGCCAACAAGAATGCCTTACAATCGAGTCGTTGCTTTAATGGAATATATGGCAAAAGTAATTGAAGAAATGTATTCGGAAAATGAATAAGGAGGCGTATGCATGGAAGAAAATAAGAAAGCTACTGAAGCGGTTAGTGATGTAGAAGAAACAAAAGAAGTAGCAGCAAATGAAAGTGATACAAACACACAATGTGAACATTGTGAGTGTGAAAAAGAAGGTAAGAAAGAAAAGAAACATAAGAAGAAAGATAAAGAAATTGAGTCTTTAAAAGAAGAAATTGTAAAGTTGCAAGAAGAACTTGCCACAACGAAAAATGCGTATTATAAAGCATATGCAGATACGGAGAATTTAAAGAAACGTTTGCAAAGTGATGCAGATACATTACGCAAATACCGTATTCAAAGTTTTGCACAGGATATATTGCCAGCAATTGACAATTTAGAGCGTGCATTAACGATTGAGGCAAGTAGTGAAGATATGCAAAACTATATCAATGGGATTAACATGATATATCAGCAGTTGATGACTTCCCTTGAAAGAGAAGGGGTTAAAGTAATTGAAGCAAAAGATAAAGTGTTTGATCCAAATGTACACCAAGCACTGATTCAAGAAAAAGTAGAAGGTGTTGAAAGTGGTATGGTAGTAGAAGAAATCCAAAAAGGATATATGTTGAAAGATCGTGTATTAAGAGCGACATTAGTGAAAGTTAGCGAATAAAAATAAGGAGGAAATTAATTATGAGTAAAATTATCGGTATTGACTTAGGA
>SAAR01000358.1 GCA_009916335.1 Erysipelotrichia bacterium
ATTCAGGGAAAATAACTTTGAACGATATTGAAGAATACGATCCTAAAAAAACGTATAAGCAAGCTAGTGATATTGAAAAGCCAAAAGATGCAAGTGATTTTGTGAAAGTATTAGATTCAGAAACAGGTATTTATAAATACTATATAAAAATGGTAGAGGGGCATCAAGGAGTAGCACCTGGTGAAAAGGGAACAGGAAGTAATAAACTAGTTTGGCAAGAAATCAAAGTAGATTGGGATGCTATGAGTTATTATGCAAAAGATGATGTCGTGTTTTACAAAAGTGTTTTAATTAATAAAGAAGTCATTGGCTATATAAGGGCTAAAAAAGATATAGATCTTTACAATATTTTACCTGATGATTCCATATATAATGGAAAAGATTATTGGAAAAGATTAGATTAACAGGAGGAAACAACCATGAAAATGATACCAATTGGTGAAGTGTTAAAAGAATATGGTTATATCAGTGAAGAACAATTACAAGAGGCACTTGCTTTGCAGAAAAAGGATCGTTCTAAAAAGTTAGGGGAGCATTTAATTAATATGGGAGCAATTAGTGAATCACAGATGTTAATTGCTTTATCTGATAAGTTAAGACAGCCACTTGTTGATTTAAATCAAATAGAGATTGATGTAAAAGCAGTGGAGAAAATACCTAATTCATTAGCGATCAAATACAACATTATTGCAACTTCTATGGAAGGAAATCGTTTAACAGTAGCCATTAATAATCCACTTGATTTTTATGCTTTAGAAGATATTCGTCTAGTAACAGGAATGGATTTAGTAGTTACGTTAGCTTTAAAAAATGAAATTATACAAGCGATTGATTATTATTATTCAGAAATTAAAGCGAAAACAGCTGTGGAAAGTGCAAATGCAGGTGCTGATTTATTTGAATTAAAAGAAGATGAATTATTTAATACAGAAGAAGATGATACACCTGTTGTTAAATTGTTGAATACTTTATTGAATAAAGGGTATGCCATTAATGCCAGTGATATTCATATTGAACCGTTTGAAAATCGAACATTAGTAAGAATTCGTGTCGATGGAATGATGGTAGAATATATGCAATTATCTAAAAATTTACATAATGCGATTGTGGTTCGTACAAAAATTTTATCTAATTTGGATATAGCTGAAAAACGAGTTCCTCAAGATGGACATTTTGTTTTAAATCAAGATGGAGTAGCAATGAACTTGCGTGTTTCTATTATTCCTACGGTGTATGGGGAAAAAATTGTATTACGTTATTTGAATTCTAATACAGCAATTGTCCATGCTAATCAATATGGAATGAATGATGATAACTATCGTAAGATGAAAAGTATGATGGCTATGCCACATGGGATTATTTATATGACAGGTCCAACAGGATCGGGGAAAACAACTACTTTATATATGATTTTAGAAGAATTAGCACAGAAAGCAGTGAATATTTCGACGATTGAAGATCCAGTAGAAAGACACATTGATCGCATTAATCAGATGCAAGTGAATAATATTTCTGGATTGACATTTGAAAGCGGTCTTCGTGCTTTGTTAAGACAAGATTCTGATATTATGATGGTTGGGGAAACACGAGATGCACAAACAGCTTCTATTTCTGTTCGAGCTGCGATTACAGGGCATTTAGTATTATCCACATTACATACAAATGATGCAATAAGTGCCATTGTCCGTTTGGAAGATATGGGTGTAGAGCCATATATGGTTGCTAATTCATTAGTAGGTGTTGTGGCACAGCGATTAATGCGTACAGTTTGTCCTCATTGTGCGAAAAAAATAGAAGCAACCCCAGAAGATCAAAAGATAATTGGTAAAGCGATTGATCATGTTGTCAAAGGGGAAGGTTGTCATTATTGTAATCATACAGGGTATAAAGGAAGAATTGCGATTCATGAAATAATTGTGATTGATAAAGAAGTACGTCGTATGATTAGTGATCATGAAAATATTGATAAGATTTATGATTATGTTAAAAAGGCACAAAATGTTGTTTCATTAAAAGATGGTGCGATTAAATTAGTAGAAGAAGGCAAAACGACCATTGAAGAATTGTATAAGATTACTTGTTATGAGTAATTAGGAGGATATGTGAATGAATGTATTAGATGAAATTTTAAGTTATGCTAGACAAAGTGATTGTTCTGATGTTCATTTAAGCAAGGATCAAGTAATCTTACGAAGAAATGGGAAACTAGAACCATACTTTACACAATTTTCTATAGACGAAATACAACAGATGATTATGGATATGCTAGATGAAACACAAAAGGAAAGTTTAAAGCAAGGAAATGATTTAGATTATAGCTATGAAGATAAGCAGGATCGTTATCGTGTGAATGTTTATTATGAACGAGGTTATTTATGTGCAGCTTTGCGTATTATCAGCGATAAAATCAGAACACTAGAGGAGTTAAAAATGCCTGCTGTGATGAATGAAATGACAAAAAATCCTCGTGGTTTAGTATTAATAACGGGACCTACGGGAAGTGGGAAATCAACAACATTAGCGGCTATGATTGATGCGATTAATACAACTAGAAATTGTCATATTTTAACAATTGAAGATCCCATTGAATATGTTTACCAACAAAAACAGGCGATGATTCATCAGCGTGAAATAGGACGTGATGTAAAAGATTTTGATATGGCTTTAAGAAGTGCCATGCGTGAAGATCCTGATGTGATTTTGGTAGGAGAAATGCGTGATTATGAAACGATTGCAGCGGTTATTACATTGGCTGAAACAGGGCATCTAGTATTTTCAACATTGCATACTTCAGGAGCGATTAAAACGATTGATCGAATTATTGATGTGTTTCCATCACATCGTCAAGAACAAGTGCGTGTTCAGTTAGCAGGTGTTATTAACGCTGTAATTACACAAGAATTGTTAGTGAAAGCAGATCAAAGTGGTAGAGTGGCAGCGATGGAAATTATGGTTGCCAATGATGCGATTAGAAACTTAATTAGAGAAAATAAAAATCATCAAATTAAAAGTATTATGCAGATGGGGGCAAACACAGGAATGCAGACAATGAATGCCTCTTTGGCAAGCCTTGTTAGAAGTGGACAAGTTAGCTTAGATACGGCATTAAAATATAGTGATGATGAACGAGAATTAAGACAGTATTTAGGTTGTTAGAATGATCTGAGTCCTGTCAAGTAGACACTCGAAATATCTAAAAAGCTTTATACCCCAGCTAATCCTGTACTAGCTGGTTTTTTCTTTCATATTTAATCGCTTCAAACTTTCTTTATAATCTTCAATTCTCTTATTAAATGCTATTGGATAAACCTTAGGCA
>SAAR01000359.1 GCA_009916335.1 Erysipelotrichia bacterium
GTACAAAATTATATATTAATTTTTTCTATTTAACTGTTTGCTAAATCCATCAAATATTGGGATGTTTAAAGATACCCCCCAATACAAAGAGTTGTACCATTTATTAAGCCTATTCGATATATTAGAGTGAAAATAATTGTCAATATGATCAGTGTAGTTGGTGTAGGATAACTGGCCCACTAATGACAGTGATGGAATGTACCCTTGGTTTATTACTTTTATCTGTTTTTTCGTTATGTCTTTTTGAGAGTATAGTATTTTAAATTCATTAAGATCTTTTGATACTCCAGTTAATTCGGGTGCGCTCATCTCGTTGACGCTGACATGAACAAGTGATAAATTTGATTCAAAAGGCAAATTTAATATATATTTTAGTAAATTTAATTGTTGATCATACATAGCTATTGCGTTATCGCGTTGTACAATAAGATTTTCAATATTGATATTAACACGTTTTATATCTACATCCATTGCCATACCATTATCGAAGAAGGCTTGGGTTATATCAGCCAATGTCTTGAGACGATTTATATTTTCATTGGTTAGCCTGATTTGTTCAATGGTTGTTTGAGCTAAGTAATATATCTTACATATTTCTAATATGAGATCATCTTTCGCTTTTTCGTATGAATAGTGCGTTAGTTCTTTCATCTTTTGTGCTATGGAAATACTTGTATAAAGGGTTTGGTTGTATAATGGCATAGATAGTTGTACTCCTATAGAAGTATTATACCTTAATCCTTGAGTTGTCATATATGGCATATCCACTCCTAACATAGCTCCCATTCGAGATCCATCGGTAACACTAGAACCTATATCTACATTATTTGTGAAATTACCAAATCCTTTGATTACAGGTAGTAATTTGGCACGGCTTGCAGAGTGTTCATAACTGATTTTGCGAATTTCTTCCGATTGTTTTTTGATAGATAGATTATTTTTGATTCCTATTCTTATGCATTCATCTAGCGCCAGTATATTATCTTGTGCCATAATAAATGTGTTGAGGAATAATGCAACTGTAATAAGCAGTGATATTTTTTTCATGTTTTTAATTCTATGCGTTTTTATATTAGAATGCTCGTGTCGTTTCATTCCCTTCCCTTCAATAACGTTCCCATGTGGATGCTATTTTCGGAAAACAGAATTTTGACACGATCATTTGTTTTAAAGTTTTCGTGGTTTTGATCTATAGTTAGGAATGGCTTTTTGTGTATTTCATACTTCGCCTTCTGGTTCAAGCAGCCATCTTCACTAATATTTCGAAAGTATCTATACATATAAATTTGAATTATTTTTATTGAAGCAAAGAAATGATGATTTAACTTTAAAATGTTTATCTATTTTTCCATAAAAATGTTCCAATCATCATTAAAACATTAGAATTAGACTAACTCTGAATATTGGCAGTGTTTTAATTATGAGTTTTTTATTTGATATTTATCAAGACGATTATCATGGAAAAACGTGGGTTATGACAGGTGTGTTTATTTATTTATATTCAGATAAAGACAAATGTGATGTTTTAACAGGAAATTAGAACATAGATTACTTTGAAGGTTTCCTTACCTTTGAAAACAAACTTTTAAATTAGTATTATGATAAAAAGTGATATTGGCATTAATGCTGGTGTTATCTGGCAACTGCTATCTGAAAAAGGGCAGATATTTATTGTTGAATTGGCTGAGTTAACTCGGTATAGTGATTTTCATTTAGCTCTTGCGTTAGGATGGTTAGCTAGAGAAGATAAAATTAGGTTTGAATACATTGATGGTGATCTGTATGCAAAATTGAATCAACTCTCTTCTGAAATGTATTATTGATTAATTGCTACGGCAGCTTTTGTGAATAGTATTTATGTCTAACCGGCTTAAGAACAAATTAAGGAAATGTTTTGTATTAGTCAAAAATTTTATTCTGTGTGGTGTTATATAGAGTGATTGTTTCTAATACACGCTGTAGAAATCGCCTTTAATGCAAATACCTACGCGGAAGTTAATGGAATAATCTTCGTAGTTGAGTAAGCTGTCGCCTTTACCGTTAAAGAACCGTGCATACAGGTATTGATTGTCTGATTTATGGATTTTGTATGCTACACTCAGGGTGGTGTTCACATTTCCCCATCCTCTTCTGGGGTTTATTTCAGCAGTGCTCCACCACCTGTTGTTGCGGCTCAGGTAGTTGATAGAAAATGTGCCGAACCCTCTGTAGCGAAGAAGGTGACTATTGTCACTGCTGATTTCAAGAGGAATCCACACCTTGGTATGGGTGGAAAAACGCGGGTTGAAAAAGTATTTGTAGGCGATGCTCATAAAATTCCAGCTACGCGAATCTTCTTCATCCTTGCCGTTCGACTCATGTTCTATCTGTGCAAAAACAGCACCAACCAGTTTGTTGTTTCGGATGATATATTTACCGAATCCGATGCCCGGATTGTAGTTGAGGTCTCTGAAAGGGCTCGATTTTTTGTATATATCCCAAAAAGCTTTCTGTGTGAAGGTGATATAGGCAAATGAGTTGAACGGCAGGTGGCTTTTCGTGATGCGATGACGTATGCTGAGCTGAAAGATAGCATCTGCCGATTCCTTATTTATTTGTTTGTTGAGAGGAACTCCTGTGGCAAAATAGCAGTCTTTGAAGATGCCGAATGGAGCTTGTGCATCGAGCATCATTTGCACGTCTTTGCTGCTGGTCTCTATCTGTTTTTTCTCGGAAAGAATGGTACTGCCGATGGCGTTATCTAAATTCTTTTCCAAACTGTCGCGGTTGATAAGGTTGTTGAGGTTATTGTAACTTTGTGCTTGTGATGTAATGGCTGCAAATAGCAAGGGGATAACGAATAATAGCTCTCTTTTCATCTTTTATTTTTCGGCAAAGATCATTCTTTTAACCCGATGTTAAAAGCTCGTTTATTCCTGAATAATGCTCCAAAAGTCAGGAGATGTTTATGCCTTGTTTTCGTGCACTACCGTTTGGGTTAATCATTGTTAATCTTTTGTGCGTGATAGCTTTTAAACAGGCAAAGGTATCATGGAAGTTAGTACGTGAGTGTAAGGAAACTTCTTGTGTGTACCAAAGAAACTCTATATTTTTGATCCAAAGTACGAACGAAGTTGTTTTCTTAAAAATAGAAAGTATTAATGTAAAAACATAGAGTATGAAAAATGTTGTATTGATTGGAGCGAGTGGTTTTGTAGGAACTGCATTATTGAATGAATTGCTCAAAAGAGGCCATCGGGTTACGGCTTTGGTACGCAATCCCGATAAAATAAGTGCTCAAAGTGATCAACTGGAGGTTGTAATG
>SAAR01000360.1 GCA_009916335.1 Erysipelotrichia bacterium
GAAAAAGTTAAACGAATTGTTCAGGGGGGAACGCAAATATATGTTAACTATCCTGCAGTTTCTAATCTAAATCTAGAACTACCTAAGATTGAAGAACAAAAAAAATAGGCTCATTCTTCAAACAGTTAGATGATACTATCGCTTTTCATCAGCGTAAGTTAGATTTGCTCAAGCAACAGAAAAAAGGCTACTTGCAAAAAATGTTCCCTAAAAATGGGGCAAAAGTTCCTGAATTGCGATTTGCGGGGTTTGCTGACGATTGGGAAGATCGTAAGTTGTCCAGTATTGCAGAACGTGTTACTAGAAAGAATAAAAATAATGAATCGACTCTTCCTCTTACTATATCAGCACAAGATGGTTTAGTGGATCAAAATGATTATTTTAATAAACAAGTTGCTAGCCGTGATGTTACAGGATATTTTTTAGTTAAAAATGGTGAATTTGCCTATAATAAAAGTTATTCAAATGGATATCCATGGGGAGCTATTAAACGTTTAGATAAGTATGAAATGGGTGTGCTATCAACCCTTTACATTGTATTTAAGCCAACTGCTATTAACTCACAGTTTCTAGTTTCCTATTATGAGACGACAAGGTGGTATAGGGAAGTTTCTAAAAATGCGGCGGAAGGGGCGCGTAATCATGGTTTGTTAAATATCTCTCCTAATGATTTTTTTAATACGTTGTTAACTATCCCAAAATCAGCAGAAGAACAACAACAAATCGGATCGTTCTTTAAACAATTAGACGATACTATCGCTCTTCATCAACGTAAGTTAGATTTGTTGAAAGAACAGAAAAAAGGCTTTTTACAAAAGATGTTCGTTTAGGGTCTAAAATTATAAATTAGATAATACATTAGAAGCTGGAGACGAGATTGTCTAGATAATGTGCGAGATAAAATTTTTAGCAGGTTATCATACATAAGACAAAATGTTTTTAAAACTGATAACGTATTTATTCCACAACAATTACGCATTTATTTTTGAGAAAAATATAAAGCAGGAGGATTACAATGCTGCAAACTTATTCTTTAACAAAAAATACATTATTAGTTTCGTCAGAATCAAATATCAAAAATTCGTCTGTTGTTTATGTGTATGGTGACGAACGAGAATATATCGAATCTTTTGAACATAAATCTGACTTTAACATAGACAATATACTAACGTTTGATGATCGAGTTGCATATGACACGATGATAGATCAGAACGATGAAAAAAGTTTGCTCGTAAGTTTTTTGTTTCCCGAGATACATGAAGGTGGGCATCTAGATAATCTGACGACATCTGTTGTTTTCTTGGTATTTAAAAATAAGTTGATAATTTTTACAAAACAAAAATTAAAATTCATTCCCGAACTCTTATCCAATATGGTTTTACATGATGTCGATAATTTCATGCAGGAAGTACTTTTAAAGATCATGCAAAAAGATTTCCATGTGATGCTTGACGACCTTCGTGGAGTCAAGGAAAAAATTGATGATTTAGACTCAGAAATATCAACGTCCGGTTCACTCAGACCAACGTTTGGTGATTTATTGACTCTTCAAAAATACATGATAGCTTTGTCAACAACCTATGGCGCTAATCACAAAGCGCTGGATTTCATTAAAAAAAATTTTACAACTATTAATGATATTGATTTTACCACCCAAAAAATAATTGATGAGATATACAATACAAGCGACACAATGGATAGAATTATTTTAGGTTACAGTCAATATTTGGATCATTTGGAAAATATGATAAACAATATGATTTCGTATCAGCTAAACATGATTATGAAAACTCTAACAGAGATATCAATCGTTTTGACTATTCCAGCAATCATTTTTGGTTTTTGGGGAGTCAATGTCGATGGC
Source organism: Erysipelotrichia bacterium (assembly GCA_009916335.1). The sequence continues at coordinate 1,865 of SAAR01000360.1, forward strand.
CCGTTTGAAAAATCTTCTTATGGTGTTTTTGCTGTGCTGATTATCTCTGTTATACTAAGCCTAATTTGCTGGTTTTTGCTGCGACGCAAAACATATTTGTAAAGTATTTGTGATACCCCAATATGATTTAAAGCAGAATTTCTTTGTTGACTTATTAAAAGGCTGATTCCTTTCAATAATTTAATAGCTTCAGCGGCTTCCTTCACAGTATGAGAGTTAGAATATTCAAAGATAGCCATATATCCTCTGACAATTGATATGTTGATTAAATGGTCACATGATAAGGGTATAAACGAAAAGTTGTTTGGGATGCCAGACTAGGGACTATACTAGAAAACATCAGTACATTCCTTAGCTCAGGGTCTATAATTAGATAATAACTCCTATAAAATCAAATAAAAACACCCCCTATAATCTAATCATAAGATTATAGGAGGTGTTTTTATGTTTTAGTGATATAATGGCTAATATATGGAGTATAATTATATTTGAGGAGATACAAATGAAAAAAAGAATTACTATATTTTCTATGATAGTTGTTTTTGTCGGTATAGGATTAGGATACTACTTTGGAATTGCAAAACCACATCAGGAAGCGGTTGATAATTTTAATAGTGCTTATAAACCTATCAAAGAAAAAAATAAATCTTTGGATAAAATTATTCAAGATGCAGAAAAAAGTCTAAAAACTAACGAATTACCACTGGACAATTCAACTAAGGCGAACCTTGACAATGTTTTAAAGCAATCCCAGAATGATATGGTCATAGTTCCCAAAATCCCCACTAAAACTTCTGATATTAACAAATCAATAAAAGATTTGCCAAAAACAGTTGACTATAGTGATAACCAAAAAGAATTGAAATTGGCTTTATCTAATTTTAAAGAATCAATCAATAAAAATAAGTTGGTGACTAATCCATCTTCAGATTTTGTAATAAAAAAATTAAAATCGATACCTACCATTACAGGAGTTGAAGCAGTAACCGAAAGCAATGATCCCAATGGATCATTGAATAAACCTGGGGGGTACACCTCTGCTATTTATTTTACGGACTCTGAAGTACAAGATCAAATAGATGGATCAGATATTATTGCTAAAGGTACTGATGCAGGGGGACAAATTGAAGTGTACAAATCACCTGAAGAGGCGCAAAAACGCAATACTTATTTATCAGCATTCGATGGGGTAGGATTATTCAACTTTGGGTCTCATGAAGTTTGTGGTACATGTGTAATTAGAACCTCAAGTAAACTAACTGCAACCCAACAAAAAGAATTAACTAAAAAAATAGTTGATAGTCTAACTCAATTATAAAAAAATATGGTTCTGTTGCAAAGTTTTCCAAAAAATCTATTTTAGTGTAAAATTGAGAAAAAAGACAGAGAGGACAGAGTAATGAATCATTTTAAAGGCAAACAA
>SAAR01000036.1 GCA_009916335.1 Erysipelotrichia bacterium
ACAACTTTTATGAGGAATACTATACTATAAAGGAACAGAGAATACTTCTGTTATTTTGAGCGATAAACTCAACCACAAAACAAGTTAAGGGTGATAAACCCAATCAGGAGCAGGTGCGACCTGCTTTCTTTTTATATCTTAATAATAAATATTTTAATATTTTTGATTATTCGTATACTAGATGATAAATACTGCTTTTGTTTTACAAGAATCTTTTTTAATTCATAACTCATATGGTATACTACTAAAAAGGAGTATTTTAATGAAAAACAAAAGTTGGATTAAAAAAAATATTGAAATCAACTTCCCTTTGCCAAAATCAATTCAAAACATTATTGAAATTTTAGAAGAGCTAGATGAAAAACAAGATTATTGCTATTATGATTATTTAGAAGAATTAGACTGTACTGCAAAAGAAATGGTGGTAAGAGGAAAATTAACAAAAAAGCAATGGGATACATTGTTAGAAAAATATGAAAGATAGGTGCTTTTATGGACAACGAAGTAACTAAAATATTCAATTTAAACGAATGTAAATTAAGTGATAGGAATGACGTGTATGGAGGCATGGCAGGAAAAAAGAAGGTATATTATTCCATGACGAATACTGGATTGTAAAATACCCTAAATCAACAAAATCAATGCACAACATAGAAATGACATATAATACTTCTCCTTTGTCAGAATATATTGGAAGTCATATTTATGAAATTTTAGGTTATGATGTTCAGGAAACAATTTTAGGTGAAAGAAATAATAAACTTGTTGTTGCCTGCAAAGATTTTTGTAAATCGGTGAAAGATTTAAGAGAATTCAGGACATTGAAAAATGTGTATGATAAGCGATTAGAACAATTAATAGAAGTTGAAATAGATAAAACTACTTCTTCACATATAGTAGATTTAAAGGAATTGTTAATACACTTAGATAACAATCCTATTCTTTCTTCTATTCCTGATATAAAAACTCATTTTTGGGACTGTGTGGTTATTGATAGCTTTATAAAAAACAATGATAGAAATAATGAAAATTGGGGATTGCTGTACGAAAATGATGAGTACAGAATTGCTCCTATCTTTGATAATGAGGCTTGTTTATCCCCTAATGTAACAGACAAAACAATTAGAGAAATATTAAGTAATGAGGATCATTTTTTAAATTCTTCATTGAATATTCTTACTGCTTATGGAATAGAGGGGCATCAGCTGAGTCTTAATAAAATGTTTAAACTATCAATTCCTGAACTGGAGCAAGCAGTTTTGCGTGTTTATCCTAACATCGCTAATAAAATAGATAAAATTGTAAATATGATTCACAATATTCCTACAACTTACAAAAATTGGGAAGTTTGCAGTGATGAAAGAAAAGAGTTTTATATTAAAGGACTAAAAATTAGATTAGAAAAGGTATTAGAACCTACGTATGAAAAAATTTTGTATTCTAAAGGTAGCGTAGAAAAGTAAGAAACTGTTAGTTAACTATCCCCTATCGAATAAAAACTAAATAAAAAAAGCTGAACAATACTTGCATTTAAAAAATCTTTTGTGCTATAGTATGCGTGTAAAGAATTCCTTTACATAAACAGCGGTGTATCTCTACCATTAAATGAGAAGTAAAACAGCGGTATATCTCAACCATTAAGTGAGAAGTAAAACAGCGGTGTATCTCAGCCATTAAGTGAGAAGTAAAACAACGATGTATCTCTACCATAAATGGTAATGAATACAAAACTCAGAGAGGTCTTGCTGAAACAAAGTAGACACCTAAAAACTCAGAGAGGTCTTGCTGAAACAAAGTAGACACCTAAAAACTCGGAGAGGTCTTGCCGAAACAAAGTAGACACCTAAAAACTCGGAGAGGTCTTGCCGAAACAAAGTAGACGACTAAAAACTCGGAGAAGTCTTGCCGAAACAAAGTAGACGACTAAAAACTCAGAGAGGTCTTGCTGAAACAAAGTAGACGACTAAAAACATGAGATTATACCGCAGAAGGTGTAATCTCTTTTTCATTATATGTGACGATCGCAAAAAACATATTTTTATTATTTTTTTATAAATAAAAAAAAAAAAAAAAAAAAACTATACTGGATAGATTAGCTCTTAGCTTTTCTATTCAGTATAGTTCGTTTAATTTATATGGCAGGGGTGGAGAGGATCGAACTCCCATCAGCGGTTTTGGAGACCGTTATACTGCCATTGTACTACACCCCTAATTATCGACTGCCTTATTATGATACCATATATTTTTTACGTTCGCAACAAGAAAAAGAATGGATTTCTCCATTCTTAAATACAATAATTATCTGCTTGTGATAAATATGTAGAGGAAAATTCTTCAAAGGAAGTTAAGTATTTGGCATGTCCTTTTGTTTTAGAAAGATCCGCTTTCTTAATCTGTTTTGTATACTCATCACTACCGAGAAGTTCTTTTCCCATTCGCATTGAACCAAGCAAAGAAGGCTCTCTACCCTCTAAATACAACATGGCATCATAGATTCCATAATAATATTCTAAACTACCTTCCACATACTCATCAACTTCTGCAAACAAGTTATTAATTAATAAAGTAAACATTTTATCATCAAAATTACTTTTAAACACCATAAATGTTTTCCCTTTACTATCAATAACTTCTCCTTGTGCATGAATGAATTGTGCATTAATCGCCTTTAACATTTCCTGTTTTAACTGCTCTAAATATTCTTCTTTCATCAAACTATTTTCAGTTTTTGTAAATGAAGAAGTGCGATCAAAATAAAAGTGAATCGCTTTTACTTGCATGCAGTGTTTATAATGTACAGGCAATTTATTTACATATAATAATGGGTATCTCATCTTATTCACAATCCTTTAAAATATAGTTTTCAATCGCATGTGCAACACCGTTTTCATCATTTGTCAAAGTTACAACATCACACATTTCCTTGACTTGTTTAGGTCCATTCTCCATTGCAATAGATAAACCAGCAATCTCAAACATAGGTATATCATTAAAATTATCCCCAATACATGCCACTTCTTCTGCTTTAATTCCCAGTTCTTCACTAACTTTTAAAATCGCTTTCCCTTTGGAAGTCGCATCACTAGATAGTTCAAAGTAATCATCATAGCGGAAGAAATTAATGTTTGGTAATTTTTCAACTTCATCTGCTAACTTACGCAAACCCTCCACATTATTATCCCAACAGAAAATCTTCAAAATATCCGTATCATTTTCATTAAAATAAGTAATTGCATCTACATAGTAATGAAAATCAATACGATCTTTAGGTGCTGTTTGCTCCTTATACTTATCATAATCTAAAATACCTGAATCACTTTTAGTACATAATCCTAAATTTTTATTTTTAAAATAAACACGCACATTATACTTTCTCGCTAAGCGAGCAATTTCTTTCACTACAATTGGATCAATAGGAAAATAATTGCTTTTTCCTGCCACACGATAATAGGCACCATTAAAAGTAACGTGTCCCATGCGTGAATCAATTTGATTCATAATGCGTGTTGTAAAACAGTTTGGTCTACCACTTACAATCGCTACTTCTAAACCTTCATCAAGGGCTTTTCTAATTGCTTTTTTATTTGTGGAACTAACTCTTTGATGTGAATCTAATAGTGTTCCATCTAAATCAACACAAATTAATTTATACATATGTTCACCTCATTTATTAGTATACCATAATCTATCTAATAAAAAAGTTTAAATTACAATGAAAAAAGTGCTTTAACTAGCACTTCTTTTACATATGTTTAATAATTTCATCACTAAACTGTGTTGTCGATGCACAACCACCTAAATCAGCAGTTCTCACTTTGTTTTCAATTAATACTGCATCAATTGCTTTTCTTATTTTTGTAGCTTCTTCTTCGTATCCTAAATAATCTAACATCAAACAAGCCGCCAGTAATAAAGCTGTTGGATTTGCTTTATTTTGCCCTGCAATATCTGGAGCACTTCCATGCACTGCTTCAAATAAAGCAACTTTATCACCTAGATTAGCACTAGGAAGCAATCCCAATCCACCAATTAAGCCACTTGTTAAATCCGACACAATATCACCATATAAATTTGGCATCACCATAATATCAAATTGTTGAGGATTCATCACTAACTGCATACATGTATTATCCACAATCATCGCATTTGTTTCAATACTAGGATATTCATTTTTAATTTCATTAAAAATCGCTAAGAACATACCATCACTTTGTTTTAAAATATTTGCTTTATGTACACATGTTACTTTTTTACGATGATTTTTAATTGCATAATCAAATGCCGCACGAATGATTCGCTCACTTGCTTGACGAGTAATCTTTTTAATCGCATGTATTTCATCATCACTAATTTTAATTTCTTCCCCAATATACAAATCTTCGGTATTTTCTCTGAAAGTAACAATATCAATATGCTCAAATGGTGTTTTTACATTAGGCATACTTTTCGCAGGACGAATATTCGCATATAAATCATATTTATTTCTAAGCTGTACATTTAAACTTTTAAACCCTTTACCAATTGGTGTTGTGATTGGTGCCTTTAAAACCACTTGATTTTCTTCAATCGAAGTGAACACTTCTTTTGGAATTAATTCCCCACACTTGTGATAACATGCTTCCCCTACTTCATATTGTTCAAAACATAAATCTAAATGCAGTGTATCTAAAATTCTAATCACCTCTGCACAAATTTCTGGACCGATTCCATCACCCTTTAAAACTGTAATTTTTCTCATTTACTTTTTACCTCTTTCTTCCATTGATACATATGGTTTGTACTCCCCAACATATTTTGTTGCTGGTCGAACAATTTTACCACTATATAATTGATTTTCTAAGTTATGTGCTAACCAACCAATACTTCTTGCACAAACAAATAACAACGTATATAAATCCTGTGGAATATTTAACATCTTATAAACAAAGCCACTGTAAAAATCGACATTACTTGACACATGAATCCCTTTTTTCGCAAACATTTCTTCTTGAGCCACTTGTTCAAACAATTGATAAAAACGAAATTCTTTCATCAATCCTTTTTCTTGTGCTAATTCAGCTGCTTTTTCTTCTAATATTTCACTTCGTGGATCACTTAATGTATAAACAGCATGTCCCATTCCATAAATCAAACCACTGTTATCATAAAAGTCTTTATTTAAAATACGTTTGATAAGTAAGCGAATTTCTTCTTTATCTTCCGTATAGCCAATTTTTTCAATGACTTCTTCCATCATACCACTAACTCGTAAATTGGCACCACCATGTTTTGGCCCTTTTAACGAACCAATTGCTCCAGCAAATGAAGAATAGATGTCTGTTCCAGTAGAACTCATAACCACATTAACAAAGGTTGAGTTATTTCCTCCTCCATGATCCGCATGTAATACTAAGGCAACATCTAATACCTCTGCCTCTTTCTTCGTATACTTTTGATCACTTCTTAACATATACAAAATATTTTCTGCAATGGAACGTTCATTGTCAATATGATGAATGAACATACTCTGTTGATCAAAGTAATGAATCTTACTCATATAATTATAACAAATTAAACTAGGCATCTTCGCTACTAAATGTAAACCTTGATCAATAATATGCTCATTGCTAACATCATCTGGTGTTTTATCATAGGCATATAAGGTTAATACATCTTGTTGTAATTTATTCATCAAGTTGTATGTAGGTGATCTTAAGATTTTACTCTCTAAGAAACCATTCGGTAATTTGTATTTTTTAGATAGAATTTTTCTAAACAAAGCAAATTCTTCTGGATTAGGTAAAAAACCAAAAAGAATCAAAAAACAGACCTCTTCAAATAAACATGCATGATGATGATTGTGATGATTGACAATATCTTTAATATCAATGCCACGATAAATTAGTTTCCCATAATCATCAATCTTTTTTCCATTCTCTCGATGATAACCAACCACATCAGAAATTTTTGTTAGTCCAACAAGGACCCCTGTTCCATCTTCATTACGCAAGCCATTTTTAACTTCATATTTGGCATACCAATCTTTTTTGATTTCTCCACAAGTTTTTGATTTTTCAAATAGTTCCATTACTTTATCTTTCATCTTGCAACCACCTTCCTTGTACTAGTGAGTATTATTATAACACCTTTCAGTGTAAATTGTTACATTAATTTATGTAAATTTTTGCAGAATTTTATTCAGTAACATGATATAATAGAAAACGTATATGTAAGGAGGAGAATATAATGGCAACATTAAGTGAAAAAATATTAAAAAGTCATCTTGTGGAAGGTGAATATATAAAAGGAAAGCAAATCGGCATTAAGATTGATCAGACATTGACACAAGATGCGACAGGTACAATGGCTTATTTACAGCTTGAAGCAATGGGCATTGATAAGGTGAAAACAGAATTATCAATTAGCTATGTCGATCACAATACTTTACAAAGTGGATTTGAAAATGCTGATGATCATAAGTACCTACAAAGTGTAGCGAATGCGTATGGTGTTTATTTTTCTAAACCAGGAAATGGTATTTGTCATCAAATTCATTTAGAACGCTTTGCGGCACCAGGAAAAACATTATTAGGAAGTGATTCTCATACCCCAACGGCAGGTGGTATGGCAAGTATTGCAATGGGTGCTGGTGGTTTAGATGTCGCTTGTGCCATGGCAGGAAAACCATTTTATTTAACGGCACCAAAAACGGTGAACATGATCTTAACAGGTAAACTACAAAAAGGCGTTTCTGCTAAAGATATCATCTTAAAAGTATTATCGATGCTTAGCGTAAAAGGTGGTGTAGGTAAAATTATTGAATATAGTGGTGAGGGTGTCAAAACACTATCTATTCCTGAACGTGCAACAATTTGTAACATGGGAGCAGAACTTGGGGCAACCACTAGTATTTTCCCAAGTGATGAAATCACATATGAATTTTTAAAGAAACAACATCGTGAAGATGTGTATGTTCCTTTGTGTGCCGATAAAGATGCTTCTTATGATGAAACATACACGATTGATTTATCGACATTAGAACCAATGGTAGCTATGCCACATTCTCCTGATAACATTAAAACAATCAGTGAAGTAGAAGGTTTAAAAGTCGATCAGGTAGCGATTGGTTCTTGTACTAATTCTAGCTATATGGATTTAATGAATGTCGCAAATATCTTAAAAGGAAAAACCATGCATCAAGATGTAAGCTTAGTGGTTTCGCCAGGAAGTAAACAAGTATTACAAATGATTAACAAAAATGGTGCATTGAGTGATATTATTGCCAGTGGTGCTAGATTGTTAGAAGCAACTTGTGGTCCTTGTATCGGTATGGGACAATCCCCTATTACAAACGCTTTATCCCTTCGTACATTTAATCGTAACTTTTATGGAAGAAGTGGTACTTTAAGTGCAAAGGTCTGTTTAGTTTCGCCTGAAACGGCTGCTGCAAGTGCTTTACATGGTTGCATTAGCGATCCTCGTAAAGAAGTTTATGAAAGTACTTTACAACCAGAAACATATATCATTGATGATCGTATGATTATCGCTCCAGACAATGATAAAAGCAAAGAAATTGTGCGTGGTCCAAACATTAAACCATTGCCTATTAATACACCATTAGATCAGCAGATTCATAAACGTGTGATGATTAAAGTGGAAGATAACATAACAACCGATCATATTGCACCTGCTGGGGCAAAGGTTTTGCCATATCGCTCTAACATTGAAAAAATATCAGAATTTATTTTTATGAATGTAAAAGCAAGTTTCCATGATGATTGTTTAAAACATGGTGGTGGATTTATTGTCGCAGGAGCTAACTATGGACAAGGATCAAGTCGTGAACACGCTGCTTTAGCACCTATGTATTTAGGTATTAAAGCGGTCATTGCTAAAAGCTTTGCCCGTATTCATCGTGCTAATTTAATTAACTTTGGTATTTTACCATTAACCTTTATGAATGAAGCAGACTATGACACAATTGATGAAATGGACGAATTGCATTTAGATCATTTAGATCAAATCAAACTAGATACACCATTAACAATAAAAAACATCACCAAAGGTGTTACTTATCAAGTTGCTCACCACTTAACACAATACGATATTGATATTATCAAAGAAGGCGGTACATTAAACTACATTAAAAATCATCAATAAATCTAATGCTTTATAATCAAGTGCGATTATAAAGCATTTTTATGCTATGATTATATTGTAAAGATTTTGGGGGTGAAAAAAATGAAGAAAAGAAAAATACAAAAGAAAAGACTAGCCCTATTATGTACTCTATGCATTGGTGTAGTTGTACTACTTACTACAATTACATTTATGCTTATTAAGCAACAAACAATTACTTTTTATATTAATCATAAAGAAGCCACCCAGTTGAAAAATACTGTTGCTTACAAAAAAGATATTGATTATTCTATAAAAGCCATTCAACTAAGTGCTAAAAAAGGCGACAAAGATGTAAGTGAACAAATTAAAGTAGAACCTATTACTATTAATGAGCTAAAAACATATAAAATAAAATATCATTTAGAAGAGCAAACATTTATTTATTATATGAAAGTAATAGATAAAGAGGCACCTGTAATCAGTGGTGAAACCAGTGCAACAATTACACAAGGAGAAGATTTTAATATTTCTTCCCTTAATTTGAAAGCCATTGATAACTTTGATCAAGATATTAGTGGACAGATTACTTGTGAAGGAAGTGTGGATCATCAAACTGCTGGTGAATATACTTTACACTTTACGGTAAGTGATTCTTCGCATAACACAAGTGAATGGCAAGCGATTATTACTGTAAAAGAAAAGGTTAAAGAAGAAATAAAACAACCTGTCAATAACAATACAAATACACAAGTAAATACAACGAGTAATGTGGTTAGTAATCCAAGCGATATTACTGTATTAATTAATAAACAAAATAAATTGCCTGATGGATACAGTCCTAGTGATTTAGTAAGTATCGGTGGTAATCACTATTTGCGAAGTGAAGCTGCATCTTCTTTAAATCAAATGCGTCAAGATGCAAATAATCAAGGAATCCCCTTAAATGTGGTTAGTTCCTATCGCTCGCAAGCATATCAAACAAACTTATATAATAGCTATTACGCTAAAGATCCTGTGAATGCTCCTTATTATAGTGCCTTACCTAGAACAAGTGAACATGAATTAGGACTAGCCATTGATGTTAGCTATGATTATGCATTACATGCTGACTTACACAATACAGCACTTGGTCAATGGCTTGACGCACATGCTCATGAATATGGTTGGATATTGCGTTATCCTTATGGAAAAACAAATATCACAGGGTATACTTTTGAAGCATGGCATTATCGCTATGTTGGTACTGCTTTAGCGACACAATTAAAAAGCAGTGGTTTAACTATGGAAGAATACTATTAACTAAAAATATCCTCTTAACAGCAATCATCTTTGATGTTTAAGAGGATATTTTATTATTCAGCTTTTATAGAAAGAAGTGCATCATCACTAAAGAACGTATTCATATTATATAGAAATAATACATCACTAATCTTTTCATCTTTCATTAAGGTATCAATATCCCCATAATAGTAACGAGGATCAACAATGACAATTTCACTATAATACGGTAATAAAAAAGGAATAAAACAGTTTGCATAGCTGTCTTTAAAAACGATTAAACGTTTATCTTCATTAGCAGTGGTATTGATTTTGATAAGTGGGTGATTTCCACCAAAATAAACACCATACGCATCACTGTCTAATTGCTTATCTAAATCATATACACTCGTTGTTTTTTGCTTGCTCTCTACATAATCGACTACATAATCCACATTTTTTTCTTGAGGAATATATAAAGAAATACGATCTTGATAAGGAAAATATGTAATCTTATTAGCTAAGGTTCCACGAAATTGATCATTACTCGTATAAATGTCATACGCAATTTCATCTTTTCCTAAAAAAGCATCTGCGACATATTTTGCAGCTAACGTTGTCCAATGATGATCACTTTTATAAAAGATGTATTCATCTTTATGTTCTTCTAAAATACTTAATGCATCTACTGTATGAATCGTTTCATCAAGTAATTGATAAAACTGTTCATAACTAGCTGCTTGATTTACACCAACAGCTCCATCAGGCAAATTCTCTTTATAAATTTCAATCTTGTTAGGAACAAGAATAAAATTAAAATTAAGATTAGGATAGCGTTTTTTAAACTCATTCACTGTATTGGCATATTCCTTTTCAATATTTGCTTGATGATGATCCACTTTTTGAATGAGCATATCTTTTGCGACATATACATCTTGAATCAAACGAATCCCCATCTTTAAATCAAAAAATGTTTTCATTTGTGCCCATCTACTACGGTTAGGGAATTGATCACTCACATAATTTTCAAAGTTTGTCTGGTAGTTTTTATTTAAAAATGTCGCTAAATCCATTTCAGGTTTTGTTTCTAAAGATCTATTTTCCGTTTCTGAATAGGGTTCATCTGCACAAACAATTTGCATAATAAAACCAACAAACAGCGTAAAGCAAAATAATGCACCTACCCCAAAATTTCTTGATACCTTTTTTAAGTTCATGCACTTCACCTCTCTTTAGAATGCAAAATATAAAAATGATTGATAAGATGAACTTATCATAAAAGCGATACTTAATAAGAATACAATAAAGACAACGATCATATTTAATAGATAAAACACTTTATTGTAATGATGATTCAACAAGATATTTAAAGAACGAATCAGTGGGGTTGCCCCAATGATACCAATACATATATAGAAGAAATACGTTTTGAAGTAAAAAGTTACCCCACTTGTTGTAAGAACATTAAAATTAAACATACTGTTCAAAATTTGACAAGCACTGCTTATATCTTCACTAAAGAATAATACCCAACCAATCATAACGACAAACATTGTAATCAGATGATTAAATAATGCTGGTACTCTTTTTTGCACTTTATACCATACATATTTTTCAAAGATGAGTAACACACCATAATACAACCCCCATACAATAAAGGTATAATTTGCCCCATGCCATATTCCTGTCAATAACCAAACCACTAAAATATTGACAATATGACGAATGGTGGAAACACGATTTCCGCCTAAAGAAATATACACATAATCTCTAAAGAAGTGGCTTAATGTCATATGCCATCGACTCCAAAAGTCCTTGATTGACTTTGCCATATAAGGATAATTAAAGTTTTCTGGTAGTTTATATCCAAACATATTACTTAACCCCATTGCCATATGCGAATATCCACAAAAATCAAAATATAACTGTAATGTATAAGCAAGGGCCATAAACCAACTACCTGCCATAGATAATGGTAAAGTTTGTAAAGATACAAATAATACCCCAAATGTATTGGCTAAAATAACCTTTTGTGCAAGTCCAATAATAAATTTTTTCGCTCCTACACTAAATAGCGAATAAGACGTTGAATGGTTTTTTAACTGCTCTTGCATCATGGGATAAGTAGTAATTGGTCCCATGATTAATTTAGGAAAAAACGATACAAATAATGCAAAATGGAGAACATTTCGCTCTGCCTTTGTGCGTCCTCGATAAATATCCACAAGATAAGAAAGCAAAGTAAACATAAAAAATGAGATTCCCAGTGGCATATCAAAAATACGATACGCAATACTTGTATGCGTTAGTGAAAATATCGTTTCTAATGTAAATGCATAATATTTAAAATAAAATAAGATAAATATATTAAAGATGATTACTTCAATAAAGAATAATTTTCGCCCTTTTTTATGAGGATTCTCAAGCATAATAGCAAATAGATAGTTAAGCAAGATTAACCCTAGTAATAAAAAGATATAAACAGGCTCTCCCCATGCATAAAAAATAAGACTGGCAATTAATAAAACATAGTTTTGACATTTCTTTGGTAGAACAAAATATAGCAATAAGACACATGGTAGCCATGTAAAAACAAAAAATAATGTACTAAATGACATACTATTCAAATGCCTTATTGAAAGCAAGGGAAATTTTTTCCGCTTGCTTAGAAACGATGCAGATTACATAATTGCCTCGTTCTTCTACCTTTGCTTTTTTTAATAACTTTGTCTGTTCTACTCCATACCCCTCAAAACTTTTTATCTGTTTTTGAATATGAGCTTGTGCTTTCTCATAAAGCATTGCCCTTTTTTCATCATCACTTTGTCTAATTAATGTAATTTCATCGACATTAATATAGGAAATCGGTCCATAGGATAAATACGATTCCATATCACTTTCCATAATCTCATAGGAACTTTTTACAATTTTAATATCCTGCACACTCATCTGATCACTAACATACCCCTTTAATAAAGTTGTTAATGTTTGTATATCCACATCTTTTTCTACTCGTAGAAAAGGAAGAAACAAAGCTCCTATTATTAAAACAGGAATTACTATTTGTATTATTCTTTTCATTTCAACACCTACAATCCTGCTATATTGGCCATATTATTCGCCCACAATGCATAATAGCGATAACGAGGATGAATCCCATCAAACTCATATTTTTCGCTTAATTGATCTAATATATAATGATTATCAATATAAATACAATCATACTTCTTACATAATCGCTCTAACTCTTTATTAAAATCTATATAATTAGCATAGAGTGGATTTTTCGCAATTGCACTCTCTGCCATCGGTAAGATTGCATTAATATATAATTTAGTATTAGGCAACATGCTTTTTAGCTTTTTGATCTTCTCTTCATAAACTGCACTAAAACGATTAGCATCTCCTCGCCAATATCCTATGTCATTTAGTCCATACGCTAAAAAAATACCTTTAGGTGCTTTTTGTACTAATGCATTAATTTCATCATCAATCGTATCTATTCTTGCCCCTCGTTTACCAATGCAAATCGTAGTATCAAAAATACCATAACTAAGTAAGCCTTCCACAATGGAATCTCCTAGAATCATATAATCGCTAAAACGATAAGGCAAATCATCGCTCGCTTGCTTATTTATTAAAGCCAAACTACGCTGCTTTAAGTTTATTTTTTCTTCTACTTTATTAATATCTTCTTTTTCCTGTAAAGTTAATAAAGCTCTTGTTTTATCAACATCTTTCCCAAATACTTTTTCTTCCTTAGGGGCGATAAAATAAAATAACATCAACACGCTTAAAAAGGTAGACATTATAATGACTGTGATATTAAAACCATGCTTTTTCATCTTAATTCATCTCCCTAATTTACATTTATTATACCATATCTCAAGAATAACTGAAAACTGCTAATTTTCACATGCAAAAATAAATATATCCATACTAAACACAGGTATGGATATATCATTTTTTGTTAGTTCATCAACATAATTTGCATATTTCCTTTTACAACTGCACCTTCTTCAATCACTATCTTAGCACTATTACAATCCCCTTCTAAAAGTGCATTATTACTTAATATTACCTTGCCTACTGCACAAACATTGCCAATCACTTTCCCCTTAATATGAACATTCTCTGCTTTTATATTGCCATGAATCACAGCATTTTCTAATATTTCACAATTCTTTTCACATTCGATATTCCCTGTTAAATCTTGTGATAGCAACACTTTTGAAGCATTAACATCTCCTTTAATAACACCATTCACCCTAAGGAAATGATCACATTTTACATTCCCATCAATCACCCCATATACATCAAGATTCCCTTTTGCACTAATATCCCCATTCACAATCACATCTTTTGCGATTAATGAAGTAGAAATATCTTCTTTCTCACTCGTTGTTTGATTATCAAAAACCTGTTTCTTCCCTTTTGTGAAAACATCATTTTTACTACTCGCAATATCTTGCTCATCTTTTAACATATTCACAATTTCATTTTCATAAATAGATTCTTTCTTCTCTATCTCTACCTCTGATTTCACAATATCCTTTGCCTTATTCATAAAATTAGTAATTGATTCTCTATTCATATTGACTCTCCTTTTTATTTGATATTGATGCCTCTTTTTACACTTTTGTAAAATAATTATATAATTAATTATATTCTAACAAACTTATTTCCCTTTTTTAAATAATGGTGTGAAATGTAAGAATTAGGGAATGAAATGTACAATATTAAAGGAAAATGATATACTTAAATAAATTAAAATTGTTGTAATTAGGAGGTTATATTTATGAAAATTGCCATCTGTGATGATACGATCGAAGAAGTGAAAATCACAAAACAAATAATTGAACAATGGGCAATACAAAACAATGTTGCGATGACAATTGATACTTTTTATGATGGCGATTCTTTAATCACTAAAAATGAGAAAGAACATTATGATATTGTTTTCTTAGATATTATCATGCCACTTTTAAATGGCATAGATACGGCCATCGAATTACGCAATAACGATCAAAACATTGCTATCGCTTTTCTTACAACTTCACAAGAATATGCATTAGCGTCCTATAATGTAAAAGCAAAAGACTATTGCTTAAAACCTGTTGATCCCACTCGTTTAGCTATGATACTAGACGAGTGCCAACAGCACTTAAAAGAGCATGATGACAAACTATTAATTAAAGTGAACAATACATCTTACCACACTGTTCACATGCGAGAGATCGACTTTATTGAGGCACAAAACAAGTATGTTATCTTTCATCTTTTTAATCAACATACCATTAAAGTTAGAGCCAGTTTAGCAACCTATGAAGAACAATTAGCTAAGCAAACCCAGTTCTACAAATGCCATCGTAGTTATATCGTCAATATGCACAATATTGATTATTTCGATACACACAGCATCGTTACTAAATCATCGCTATCCATTCCTATCGCTCGAGGTAGCTTTGAACAATTCAAACAACATTATTTTGATTATATGTTCAATCAATAAAAGGAGTTTTTATGATCATACTAAAAAATTTTAACTTTATTCTCTTAATTATTTTTGGCATTTACGCAACAGCTAGTTTTGTCAACGTAATACCAACTAAGAAAAATATTGCCGTTCTTTCTTGTTTCTTTGTACTTACTGCATTAGCACAAAGATTTTGCTTTTCACATTATGGTATTGAAATAACTGGCAAACTATACCCTTTTATCATGCATTTACCCTTAGTTCTTTTAATTGCATTTTATTTTAAAAAAGATTTTTTCGATACAATCTTAGCAATGATGATTACTTACTTATTGTGTCAATTTGGTAAATGGAACGCAACCTTCATACTTTCCTTAACCCATAAACAATGGGCATACACGGTAACATATTCCATTACTATCATTGCCCTAATCTATTTAATTCACAAAAGTTTAAATTCCATTATTCGCATGATCTTAGAAAAAGATTTAAAAAGTAAGTTAGTCATTTCTTTTTTACCAATTACTTTTTATCTATACGATTATCTATTTATCATCTACACGAATCTAAGAAAGGAAAATAATCCTGTTGTCTTTGAATTATTACCACTTGTATTAGCAGCATCTTATCTGCTTTTCTGTATCATCTATTTTAAAGAATATGAAAAGAAACAAGAAATCGAACATTATAATCAAATTTTAAACATTCAGCAACAACAGAGTAGAAAATTCATGGAATCGATTCAAAAATCAGAGCAGGAATTATCAATCCTTCGCCATGATTTACGCCATTTTTTACAAAATATTGCCATCTTGATTAAAGACAATGAAACGCAAAAAGCATTATCGTATATTAGTGAAATCATTGCAAAAAGCGATCAAACCATTTTACATAAATACTGTGAAAACAAAATGCTTAATGCTATTCTTTCTTATTATAGTGAAGTGGCAAAGCAAAAACAGATTCACTTTAAAATGAATATTCACATTACGAATACATTACCAGCATCTGATATTGATTTTACTTCCGTTATTTCTAATGCGTTAAAAAATGCAATTCATGCCGTTGAGCATGTTAAAACGGAAGATAAGTTTATCACACTCACAATGATTGAAAATAATGATAGATTTTTAATAACAGTAGAAAATACTTTTGCACATAAACCTGTCTTAATTAACGGAATCCCGATTAGCGATCAAAATGGACATGGATTAGGTTGTCAAAGCATTGTTAATATCGTTCACAAATTAAAAGGTCAATATCAATTCTCAACCAAAGATAACTTATTTATTCTCAAGATTATTTTATAACTAATAAGAATTAACGTATTCAAAGCCAATTGAATACGTTTTTATTTACTCAGTATATTCTCCTCGTACTTCATTAAACTTTTAAACTGTATATTATACATCGTTTAATCTTCCACTATTATGAATAGGATAAAAAGAGAATGATTTCTCATCACTCTCTTTATAATAGATTAATTCATTACTTATTCAATCTTCTTCTTGATACAATACTTGCTCCACCTAACACAATCGCTACACCCATTAATGCTAGTAATCCACTTGTGTTTGTTGTATCTCCTGTATCTACCTTTTTCACTTCTTTTTTACTTGTATCTGCTGGTGTTGTCTTA
>SAAR01000361.1 GCA_009916335.1 Erysipelotrichia bacterium
GTAAATACCATATGTCCACTTAAAGCACAGCGAATCAGCGATCTTGCACTTGCTTGATCACGAATTTCGCCAAGCATAATGACATCAGGATCATGACGTAACAGTTGTTTAATTCCCTCCTCATAATCAAAATGCATACGCTCATTAATCTGTAACTGCAAATAATGATTGGAGCGAATCTCGATAGGATCTTCTAAGGTAATCACTTTTAAGCGTTTGTTTTGGGCAATACTTTCTAATAATGCATGTAAGGTCGTTGTTTTGCCACTTCCTGTGGGTCCACTAATAATACTTAATCCACCACGAAATTTTGTCCACTTTTTAAAAATTTCATTTTGTTTTTGTTCTTTACTTAATTGCGATAACAGAATTTTTTGATGATTGTTTAAAATTCGTAATACAGCAGATTGTACATCTAACGTTTGAATAAATGCAAAACGGAAATAATATTCATTTCCTTTCAGAACATAGGAAAAATTTCCACTTTGTGGTATACCAATATTCCCTAAATCCAAATTAGCAATAAACTTTAAATAGTGAAATAACGTAGCGTCAAACACTTTCTTCACATCGACAATTCCATTTGCACAACGTAATGAGATTTGTAATTGTTCATCATATAGACGCATGTGGACATCACTGGCGTTGTGTTTTAAAACAAGTAATAATAATTGTTCAAATAATTCACGCATAATCATACCCTCCTACTATGATATATGCTTTTTTTTAAGAAATTTATAAATAAAAATAAAAAAACCAGAGAAATCTCTAGTTTTTAAATAAAATATGGATTATGAAGTAGCTCTTCTTTTAAAGAAGTCGTTGGTCCATGTCCTGGATATACGATATAATCTTTTTTAATCTGTTTAATCATCTGAATTGTTTCCTTCATCTTCTTTGGATCGCTTTGTGGTAAATCGCATCGTCCTATACTACCTTGAAAAATAACATCACCACTAAACATAAGCTCATCAAAGCATAGTATAGTACAACCAAGTGTATGCCCTGGGGCAAACAGTACTTCAAAAGTAAAATTTTTAATTGTATTTTTACCAACACGATAAAAAGAAACAGGTGTATTAACAACACTTTCTCTACCTGCTAAGGAACAGTTTAGATAGGTATCATGCAACATAACTTCATCTTCTTGATCAATGAAAACGGGACATTTGAATATTTGTGCAAAATAATCGACACCACCGATATGATCAAAATGGCCATGTGTCAATAAAATGGCTTGTACATCTGCTTGTTTTTCCTTTAAATATTGCACTAACTCACCACTTTTTCCACCTGGATCAATCATAACTACATGATGATCTTGCCACAATAAATAACAATTTGCTTGATAAATTCCTAATGGATATGTTTCTACTTTATACATAGTGCTTAGTATAATAAAAAAAGCCTAGATGGCCTTTCTTATTTTTTCTCCTTATGCTCAGTTTTTTTATTACAACGTGGACAGAATTTATTAATTGTCATACGTTCTGTTTGTTTCTTTTTGTTACGAGTACCAATGTAGTTTTCTTCACCACATTCTGAACATTTGAATGTTATACGATCTCTCATGTCAATCCTCCTTAAGTGCTAGACTATTGTAACATATATTTTTTTTAAAATCTATCGTTTTTTTTACTTATTACGATAATTTGTGAAATATTCTTTCGCTGCCGCCTCTACAACCTGTGAACATACATTTGTATTTGTGTTATTTGCATTAGGAGCTACACAAGCAAATGCAATTTCAGGATCTTCCGTTGGTCCATAGGCAATCAATGAAGAATTACTAACATCTTCATATACTTGCTTACTTACCTGATACACAGCTTCTGCTGTCCCTGTTTTTGCGGCCATTGAAACCCCAACATTACCTGCATTAATCTGACAACTTCCACTCGAAACACACAATTCCATTCCTGTCTTACTTCTTTGCAATAAAGAAGTGTCACCTAACAGTGTAGAAAGAATTTTTGTGGAAAATTCATAAATAATCGTTTCTGGATCATTCACTTCACTTACTTCCGATAATGAATGGGGTTGCACACGTTTTCCACCATTAGCAATGGTTGCCACATATTGTGCAACCTGCATCGGAGTAAATGAATCATACTGCCCAATGGAATAGTATAAAATTTTCCCTGCTTCATTATCCTCACCAACATAACCGAGTGCTTCATTAGGTAAATCAATTCCTGTTTTTGTACCTAAACCAAACATATTATAGTAAGTACGCATTAAAGAAAATGTCTCAGGTTTAATATTTAATCCTTTTCCCTCTACATATTGATCGCCACCTAAACCAATCGCAATATGTGCCATATATACGTTAGAGGATTGACGAATTGCTTCTAAATCATTGATTAAACCTTTATTTGTATAAGATTTAAAAACTTGTGTTCCTTTGATGTTCATCGGAGCATCTAAAATTTGTTGCCCTGGTGTTACTACCTTTTCATTTAACCCCATATATAGTGTTGCTGGTTTAACAATACTACCTACCAAAAAGGCACTTAAGTACGTCCCTGTAGGATTCGAATAAAATTCACCACTTTCTCTATCCTTAGTTGCTCCTGACATGGAAACGATTGCTCCTGTTTTAGGGTTGATCGCCACTAAGAAAATATCGCTAATTCTACTATTTACAGAAGCCGATTGAAAACTTTTTAACTTATCCATCACTAATGCATCCATTTTATTTTGATAATCTGCATCAATCGTTAAAGTTAAATCATAGCCATTCTTCCCTGCTTTAGATTGTTCTAAGTAAGCAACCCCATGTTCATCAAACTTAATATCATACACTGATTTTGTTCCTGATAAATAGCTTTCATAGGTCTTTTCTAACCCCGATGTTCCTACACGATCATTTAACTCATAGCCTAACGCTAAATAATACTCTTGTTCTTCTTCAGGAATCCCTTGTGTTTGCGTAGATACATTTCCTAGTACTGCTTTTATGTTCTGTCCTGTTTCACTATAATTTCGTTTCCAATCAAATGTTGCTTTAAAACCTGGAAAATCATTACTGTTTTCAGATAAATATGCCACTTGTGATTCATTGACATCTTCTGCAATTACTTTATATTGATTGCTTGGTACACTATCCATACGCATCTTTACTTGATACACTGCTTTTGTATGATCGTCTAATGAGGAAACATCAACGGCTTTTACTTTCCACTCAAGAATTTTGTCAGCGTCCACTAATCCCTCATTTATTTTTGCTAATTGTTTCTTACTCAATAAAGA
>SAAR01000362.1 GCA_009916335.1 Erysipelotrichia bacterium
CACCTGGTTTTAATTCATTTGATTGTAACATATATAAGTCTCCTTTATTTTCTACCCTTATATTTTAAAGGAAATCGTGATTTTGTCAATGATTATCCAATTTACTTATATCTAGGTAGGTATAAGTAAAGCTTTCTATCGCAATAAAATAGCTAACAAAGAAAAAAGTAGTAATGCCAAGATCGAATTTAGGAAAAATAAAAAGGAAGGTCAATAGTAAAGAAGCAAATGCATCACTGATAAAAAAATAACGATTTAAACAGTTGATGAAAAAATGATATACAAATAAAAACATTAAAAATATGAATATATCAAAAAGATGAAAATTGATATATTGCATCATTAAGGCAAATAAATAAAAGACAAGATAAAAGCATAAAGCTATGATATAACACATATTCTCACCCGCTATTAGTATGCACTACTTTATTTACTCGTATGTATAAGAAACAACCACTTCTTCAATATCGTCAAACACTAGTTTTGCTTTCAACTGTGGGACTTGTTGCTTGTTTATTTGTATATAACAAGTAATATCTTCATAATGCAATGATATATCATAGTTCATATAAGTAAATTGTTCATCACTTTCTTCATAATTTAACAAATCTTGTTTAATTTTATGAATTACTTTTAGTTCCACAAAAGTAAGTGTACGATCTTGATGATATAAATAAGAAGTTTTTACCATGGTTAAAAGCATCGCACTAAAAGATAGCGATATACTAAGCAACAATGCTCCATAAATACTAATAAACCCTTTTTTATTCACAACCGATCACTCGCTTCCTCACTTTATCCTTTCGTTTATAGTGAATATAAAAACAATTTTTTTCATTAGTGAAATACGCTGTATCAAGATCACTTAAAAAGAGTTGATAACCATCTTCTAAAATTAACTTATGATTATGAAACGTATAATTCATACGTTGATAACGATAGGTAAAATAAAGCATATCTCCATTGATTTCATGCTCCTTACTTAAAGCGTATAAAATTCTCATTTGCTGGATGCTTTTTTCATCATCGCCAGTATGCAATACATACTCATACTTTAAAATGATAGATAATAATGAGGATAAAAGCAGTGTACAAATAGAAACAATAAGTAAGGAGATGAGTGTTTCAATAAGCGTATATCCTTTATTCATAAGCTTGCCTCATTAATGTATCTTCTTTTTTTACATCATAAACTGTTCTTTTTTCTTCATTAGCAAACAATGTAATACAGTTGACTAATAAAAAAGCAACGATCACTATCATATACAGGAACAATAAAGCTTCTATTAATAAAAACCCTCTTTTATTTTTTAACATAGATATGACCACTCCCTAAATTCATTTCAATTTGTGTTTGCCAGTGATGATAATAACAAGTAATAGTATTTGCCATATTGATGTTACCTTTAGCGTTAAAATAAAAGATATAAGGATCACAAACTACCTCTTTTGCAAAGTTATAAAAGTGTTGATCCACATAAATCCCTTTATTTACTACCTCTACATCAACTTCTCGCCTTTCTAAAATAGCGAATGCCTGTGCTTGTTTAATCAAGTAAGCAATACGTTGTGTATCAAAATATAAAATGGCTTTTGTTTTAAAGAGCGAAGGGCTAAGCAATAACAATACACTTATTACACACAATAGCAAACACATCTCTAACAAGGTAAATGCATTGCTTGTTTTATTCGCTTTGTGCATGTGCTTCCCCATTGCTTATATACACTTTTGCTCCATTAGGGCAAATTGCCTGTGATTGTTTTAAATAACCACCACTAATTAATTCATCAATACTACTAGGTGATTCAATATGGTCTACTTCATAAAGCAGAATTTGTGAATTAACGACTTCAATCAACGATTTACAGCCTTGTGTGTCAATCACTTTTTTCTTTTGCTGAATATTTGGTAAAGTTAATAAAAATAACAATGCAACAATGGATAAAACAATAATCATCTCTAATAATGTGAATGCTCTTTTCATAAGTTTCCCTCCTTACATTCCTTCTATCATTTGTAATGGAATCAACATAATTTGATAAACACAAATGACTAGAATACCGATAAATATATAAGCAATACTTTGTACGATGATACCAATGCGTTTAATGAATAAAAACCATTTCTCTTGTTGCAACAACATATAGCTAGCCAAAGTTTTTTCAAATTCACCATTGTGTGTTGCAATCATAAAATTCATTTTAAAACGTTCACTTAAATAGGGGCATTGTTTAATAACAACCATTAAATCTGTTCCTGCTGATAAACGCTGATTAATTGTTAATATTGTATTTACTAAATAATCATTTCCTTCTAATGAACAAAGAAACTGCATCGATTGACGTGAACTTAAACCACGCTCATGTAATGTTTTTAAATAACCACTTAAATAATAAGCGATGTAATCTTTGCACAACCCTATACGATATGCTACTTTTGTATAAAATAGCTGTTTAAAATATGTGCTTTTGCTAATACAGAAAAGGAAAAACAGAAAAATGAGTACAAAAACTAATAAAGTGGTACTACTGTATTTAATGATATTTAACAGTTGATAAAGAGTATTATTTTCACTAGCATCAAAACTAGAAAGCAACTGTGGTATGACATAATTAGAAAATATATAGATTGTAAAAAAGGAAAGGACAAAGATAAACAATGGATACGCTGTTTTTTTATACAATTGTTTTCTTAGTTCTTTTTCAAAATGAAGCATGTGTATCGCACTGTAAATCGCATCACTTAAAGAATGTAATTTAATAAAAAAAGTAAGATAATGATGAAATTTTCCTTTCGTATCTTGTAATAAAAGCTCTTGTATGCTTTGTTTTTCTTGCATTGCATTAAGTAGTATTTCCTCTTTTAAAGAATGTCCTAATAATTCTAATGTTTGTGCTAGTGTATATCCTCGTTCTAGTAAACTAGCAAATTGCAACCATTCATTTTCACTAAATTTCAATATCTGCCGCTGCGTAGGATTTCGCAATCCACCCTTTTTGTACCGCTTGTTTAATGTGTTCAAAAATATCCTCATAGGTAGGGGAAATACTTTGATTAGCAAAGAAATACGCAAGTTCTTGTTTTTCCATGATTTCATAAATACAGACACGCCCCTTTCTTGCTTTTGCTGGAAAAATACGCTGATTAGTAATAGCACTCAACACTTGCCGCAATTCATTTTCTTTTATACCAAAGTCTAACATGCGATAGATGACTTCTACACAAGATTTAGCATGTAGAGTAGTAAATAC
>SAAR01000363.1 GCA_009916335.1 Erysipelotrichia bacterium
TGTGTTCGTTTCATAGTGCCTCCGTTTGATTAAATATTACATTCAACCTAACTTAAAAAGCAACTTTTAGTGGTCTAAATTCTTGGGTCCATTATAGTTGAAAATAAAATATCCCAAAAGGGAACTAAATCTAATGATGATATGGAATCGTCAAAGCATACCAGATGCAATTGGAAGAACTTTATTATATATAGCTGAAATCGTCACTAGTGTGATAATAAAGGCTGAAGGGAATATTACTCAATGGTGTAAAAAAGAGGCCTGTTGGACTGCAATTAAAAGCGTTCCTATCGAGTTACCACATCCATTAAATTCTTATTTAGTAAGCTTATCTGAATATAAAGAGGAACATGAAAAAGCTGCTAGCAATCAGGTTGTTGATAATGTCATAGAGATACAAAAATTTGTAGTAGAAACTTCTGTAGATACCTGGAAGCAATTATATACATATACAGAGGGAAAACCATGGTGTACATCTGAGGAACGAAAGTATATTTTTAAGGCTTGTAAAATCCCAAATTGGATTCCGGATGGTTGGGAAGCAGAGATTATTAAAAATACGTTAGATCGTGCTTTAGATGAGGGGTTCATTTACAATCCGAAAAAATAAAAAGTAGTTGTAAAGAGCATACTTTAGCTAATAAATTCGAATGTTTGTTTGGAGGAAATGTTGCGGCGCGCCGCAATATTATGATACAATAAGACAAAGATTTGATGGAGGACTTAACATGCTAAAGTGTGCTTCTTTTTTTGCTGGAGTAGGTGGCATAGATTTGGGCTTTGAAAAAGCTGGTTTTGAAACGATTTATGCAAATGAGATAGATCCGTATGCAGCTCAAACATTTGAACATAATTTTAATATAAAAGTAGATTGTCGTGATATTTACGATGTGCAAGTTGATGAAATTCCTGATTTTGATATTATGTTGGCTGGATTTCCATGCCAAGCATTTTCTATTGCAGGATATCGACAAGGTTTTAATGACAAGCAAGGGCGGGGTGAATTGTTTTTTGAATTAGTTCGTATTTTGAAAGTTAAACAACCACGGATTGCATTTTTTGAAAATGTAAAAAATTTGGTAGGCCACGATAATGGCAACACTTTCCGAGTTATTTGTGAGGAGCTTGAAAATTTAGGGTATCGCATTACTCAACAAGTAATGAATTCTGCTAATTATGGTGATATCCCACAAAATAGAGAACGTATCTATATCGTTGCATTTAAAGACAAATCTGATTATGCTGAATTTTCTATGCCACATGCGATTCCATTGAAGAAGAAAATCAAAGATATTATTAACTTCAAAGATGATGTTGATGATAAATATTACTATACTGAAGATAATTGTAAATTCTACGATTTATTGAAGGATGAGATAAAAAGCAAAGATACAACATATCAATGGCGTCGGGTGTATGTGCGCGAGAACAAAAACAATCTCGTACCAACTTTAACAGCTAACATGGGAACTGGCGGACATAATGTGCCACTTATTTTAACGGATGATGGTCGTATTCGTAAATTGACACCTCGTGAATGTTTTAATGCACAAGGATTCCCTAAAAGTTTTAAGCTACCAAATCAAAGTAATACGAGATTATACAAGCAAGCTGGTAACAGTGTTGTGGTGAGTGTCATTAATCGTATTGCAGATAATATTCGTGATTCTATTAAAGAATAATAGAAATTTGGAAACATCAAGTTTAAGAGCGTATATAACGTTTCTAAAAGCTTGATGTTTCTTTGTGTTTTAATAGGCAAAGGACTACTTTTAGTAATATAATAAGAATAGTATTTGTTAGCATTGTGTAGAGGGGGTTGTATTATGTCTGATATACTATGGAGCAAATTTCCAAAAGAAGATCGTGAAACCTATATTCGTTATCTAAAAACCTTTGGAGCCCTCAGTGGACTCTTCAAAGATACGACATCTGGAGATAATGCAGATAAACCATATTTGTATTATCGCAATCATGAACAACTCTATGCACGTTGTTTTGATGTTGAAGATTTGACTCGCGGTGATAGCGCATTTGATGCGGTTGCTAAAGTTGAGTCTGATGTATATGGGATTGGTTTAAAAACATGGATTCACTCTCGTGATATTTCACCACAAAAAGTAGCTGAATTTGGTAAAGCTAGTCGCACAGAGTTAGTTCCTTTATACGATGACCCAGAAGCACTGGTAAAGCGTGTATCTGAATTAAGAAATGAACGTATTATGATGGATAAACGTCTGTATAATACAACAAAAGAGATTTACCATTACATTACTCGTGATAGTGGGGTCATGAATATTTGTGAGTGTGACTATGATTTAATCGATATAGATAATATTAGTGAGGTCCATATTAAAACAACAGCTGTAGCATTTACAGATGGAAAAAATAATTACTCTTTCTTGAAAAGCAAAAATACACTATTGAAAGAATTTGATGCTTCTAAAGAGGAAGTTATTGAGCAAATAAAGATTGACCAAGTTGAAGATCCATTTGAATTAATTGCAGAGTTAGGCGTGGATATAATAGCCAAAGAAACAAAACAAGCACTAGACTATATTGTGTTGCCTTTATATAGTGATAAGGATTACCAGGTTAATGCAAAATCTGGGTTTAATATGTTTAATGCAGCACCTAAAGTTAAAGGTAGTAATCGACCACGGCCAGCATATGAAGCGTATGTGACTATACCTAAGTGGATTTATGCATTAAAGCCAGATTTTTTCCAATTTGAAAAAACAATTGAAGAGCTTCAAAAGGATGAGTATAAGAAGGAATTAACCTTAGAATTGCCAAGTGGTGAAAAAATTAGTGCTAGAGTAACACAGGATAATGGCAAGTCGTTGCAAACAAATCCACAGTCAATTTTAGGTGAATGGATTCTACATGATATTTTTGGTCTTGAGCCATATGAAGTATTAACTAGAGAGATTTTAAATAGATATGAAGTCGATTCATTGATTGTCTATAAAATAGATGAGGACAATTATAAGATTGAATTGGCGGGCTTCCTAGGGTTTGAAAAATGGAAATATAATAATCGAGTCGCTTTAAAGCAACTTGAGGAAGATAAAAAAATCCAACATGTTAAAATCTGGGAAGATATCTTGGAGGAATTCAACTCTGTTGATTAGAAAGGAGCACCTTTCATGAAAAATTTTATTACCCCTGCTGAGTTATCAGCAAATCTAGATAATTATATACTTCTCGATGTTCGTGGATATGGAGATTAT
>SAAR01000037.1 GCA_009916335.1 Erysipelotrichia bacterium
GTCGTTGTTGAAAGCTGAACACCTTTTTTGTCTTTTGTAATATCCGCTTGAATCGTTGTATATACATCAGCTAATTTTTGATAGCTAACTTCTGTATAATCTTCTTTTATATAGCTGTTGAATGCAGAAACTCTTAATTCAGCTAATTCTCTTTGATGTGTAGAATATTCTAAACGATTACTAAGCTCATTCATCTTAGCCAATAATGCTTCCGCTTGTTTTTGTGATAAGTTAGCACTATTTGCTAGAGCGTGTTGTGCTTCTTTTATCGCGTTATCATATTTTTCATAGCTACCTTTCGTATAGAACTGAAGATCATTACTGAGTCTTTCATCTATTAATTTCTGAATCGCTTTGATTGTATCCTCACTAGCAACAACAATACCAGAATTTTTCATATTCGCTAATGTAGTATTCATGCTTGTTAGTGAATACGCACTAGCCAAAGAAGAATTCAGCGTTTTTGTTGCTAATTCTTTAACCGCATTGTAATTCATTTTGTCATGTTCTGTCCATGTATCAAAATTAGCTGGTTGTGAATTAATCGTACTTTGTAATTCATTTTTGGCAGTGGCTCTATTTCCCATATCTTCTGCACGACTTGTGTTAATAAACTCAGCAATTTCTGGAATATCTTCTGTCCATTCTATTTTAATTGCCAATAAAGTGTTGCCTTCTGGTATATAAAACTCATTAATGGATTGTGTTAAATATCCTCCATCTAATTCTTGTTCTTTCGCCGCTCTTGTCTTTTCATTGTATACAATCGCTTTTATTTTTGCACTACTTGCTTTTCCACTTTGTATCACTCTAAACGCTTTGATACCACTACCATCACTCACATGGTATGTGAAACTACCATTCTTTTCAGCTGGTTTATAAGTTGTTGTTAAATCTTTATCAACGATATTACTAGGTACATGATTTCTTTCTTCAATAACACTACTTTCAAACGCTTTGTCTGTCTCCGTAGAAATGTAAGCACCTTGATTAATCATAATTTCATTGATTGCTAAAGCACGATCTGGATAATTGGCAGTGATTTCAATTTTCATATATCGTGCTTTGATGGATAATTCATTATTTCCATAATAGAAAATATTAGGGTAGTTGGAATCACTTTTCTTATTTGCGTCAATGATACTACCAAATGGAGTTTCTCGATCACTATCTACCACACCATCACCAATTGTAAATGCTTCATGCCACTGATTTTTATCCTCAGAAAGATATATTTTCGCATCACGAATATAATCCATTTGTGAATCTTGTGTATAAATACGAAGAGAATGTACATCTAGTGCCTTACCAAAATCATAGATAGCACTATTTGCTTTTTTTGGTGATCCACCAAACTTAGTTACCGTTGTCATATCATTGTCAAATCCTTTAGCGTTATTTCGCGTGTCGCCCCAACCACCTATCACGTTAATATCTGATGAAAGCAAAGTACCAAATTTTGTAACTTGCTCCACTTTCACTTTTAGTGAAGATATAGTAGCTGTCATTTCACTATCTGTATTATTAACATAACGAACATATCTAGCATTACCACTAAAATTAGCATCTGCAACATCTTGCCATACTAGTCCATTTAAAGATGTTTGCAATGTTAGTGCTTGTCCATTTGTTTGATCTACACTAATACTACTTACTCCTTGAATAGAACCTAAATCAATGCCAAGATAAGCATTCGTAGGAAAAACAATTTCATTTCCAGCTAATTCCATCGTATCATCTTCCTCAGTGATAAAATAACCATGATTTTCAATATTACTATAGACTTTGTTTTTTCCTTCACTAGCTTCAGTGATAGAAACCTCATACAATTGCCACCATCTACCAGTATTACCACCACCATTGATAATACGAATGGCTGTTGCCTTTGTATTATTAGCTCTCACTTTAATATCTGCTTGTGCATCATTAATCGTCGTTAAATCTTTCCATTGTTGATCTTTATTTTGATATTGCACTTTCAGTGTGGATAGCTTATCACCTGATCCTTGTTTAATCTTAATAAAAGACATATTTACTTCACGATTAAAATCAATTTGCACACCAGCATTTGAGGCAATCCCACTTGCTCTATCACTATCTGTTAACCATGCCAATGTAGAAGAATCTCCATCTACAATATATGCATATTTATTGTTTTTCTTTTGATCATTAATATCGCCATGCTTACCAATTGCTGTATTTACAGCACTAGCACTCATAGTAAATATGCTATCATCTTGTGCATATACAAACAATTCTCTAAAACGCCACCAAACATTTTTTGTTGCATCAACACGAATACGAATATAGCGAGCGTTGACATTATTTTGAATACTTTGATCCATTTCTTTCTTATATGTACCAAATGATTTCCAGTTTTGCTTATCACTACTATATTCAATACTTGCCAAGTCAGGTAAATCATTTTTTGCACTCGCATCACCTTGTAAAAGACGAATAGAACCAATTGCTTTTTCCCCACCTAAATCAGCAATAACCGCTGATCCTTTTTGAATACTGTCTTTATTAGCACCCTCTCCATAGTAAAACTGTACTTGTGAATTTTCATTCTTATCATAAGCATTACT
Source organism: Erysipelotrichia bacterium (assembly GCA_009916335.1). The sequence goes on from SAAR01000037.1 coordinate 2,589, forward strand.
TAACGAATAACCTGCTTCTTTTAACTTCTCTAACTCCATATTGGCAATCGTATAATTTTCAATATCACTTACAACTTCTTCTTTATTAATATCAATACTATTAATTTTAAGCCATAAGGCATATAGATTGCCATTTCGATCAAGATTATCACTTGTCGCAACCAATCGAATTCCTTTTACATCAGTTAAGTTCAAATCGTTTACTTCAATGGCTTCACTAGAACCATCTGGACGATCGTAAATTGTATCATTTACTGCTTTCCATGTTTTCTTATCTGTTGTATATTCTAGTTTAGAGTGGAAAATATGATCATGTCCTCCAGCAAAAGAGAAACGGATTTTATGTACATCTATGCCACGATTATATAATACACCAACATAGTTTCCTTCTTTCACAACAGCAGGCTTCGTAAATTGTACAAAAGTGTTATCATCATGATCAAATACATTTTCAATCTTACCAGAAGATGGATTTATAAAAACATCACTAATATATGTTTGCGTGATTAAATTAGGATCACTTTGTTCTGCCACCTTTTTTGCTAAATAACTATCTAGTGCCTTAATAAATGGAACAATATGCTGTACACCAACTTCTGCACTTTCATAATGATCGACATACCAAAACTTGTTATTTTTTACGTCTGCAAATGCCTGTTGAGCTTTTGAATAATGGATTAAAAGATTGGAAACATCACCACTCTTATAATCTTTTAATGCTTGAAGGTAGGACAGGGCAGCACTTGTTGTATCATCCCAACTATCAAGCCATGGTGCCATTTGCTCATTCGCATCACGCCCAGCATAATCATTTAAATTCCCTAGCAATAAGGGATTCCCATGTGTTCTATACGTTTGTGCTGCTTGTGCTAGAATAGTAAATTCATTTTCAATGGCAGTGATAGCTTCATTTGTATAACCTTCACTTGCTAATGAAGCTTTAAAAGGTGTTAATAACTTTTCCAGTTCCACCGATTCCTTTAAGCTAGTTACTCTGCCATCCATTGCTTGATTCATCATATGCTTTGATAATTCTTTCAAAGCCATTGATGCATCGCTTTCCAGGGCTGAATTATGATTAACATAAGAAAAGGAATCTTCCCACGCTTGATCGGCTTGTTCTTGTGTATCCCAAATATTCCATGCATAATCTGCATTACCAAAAATAGCAACTTTACTTGGTTCTGATTGTTGCATTGGATTCAAAACAATACCTTGAATATTTTCTGGATTAACTCCTGGTTGTAAAAAAGTAGAATATCCACCCATAATTAAATGGTTTTTAGAATTATCACTACATGGCCAGTTAATCCACATATAAGGACCACGCCCTGTGTTATTATAAAATGAATTTGTAAAGTTATTAGATACTTCTCCCCAAATTTTACCACCTGTCATAATGATTTGTACATTTTCAGGAAAATTTTGATAATAAGTTTCCCCCCAACCACCATATTCTTCTACACAAAATGGCAAGGTAGATTTTAAATCAGGATATTCGTTTTGTTTTTCTTTAATCCATTGCGTCATATCTTCTAAAAATCTTTGATAATTTGCAGCACCCCAGTTTGGTGCATCATCAGCCAATACAGCTATTTGACGAACACCTGAATCAATGACCTGTGAAAATTTTGCTTTTAAAATCGCCATATCAGCTTCATAATTACCATCAAAACGAATTGGCGAATTGCCAAATGGATGCAATGCATAAACGAATCTACATTTACTAGCATTCCCTACTTCTGCAAGTGGAATAATCTTTTCTGCTAATTCTTGTGGCGAATATAATTCTCGCCATTTTGCTTTATGTTTAGGATCATCTTTTGGTGCATAAAAGTAAGAATTTAATTTATAATACCCACTCCATTCCATCAAGTTCATACGATCCTGTGTAGACCATGGATTACCATAATACCCTTCAATAAAACCACGACTGACAACATCTGCATAATCTGAAATCGTGAAATTGCGAAGCGTCAAACTATCAATCTGTTTGACAATATGATAAAGTGTTGTCAAACCATAAAAACTAGCATCACTGTCTTTTCCTAATACGGAAATACTCCCTTGATCACTTTTCAAAAAATACGCATCTGTTTTTTCAAAAAGTGTGGCATCTTGTGCATACTTGCTATTTATATACTGTGATGCTTTCCCATTGGAACCATAAATACCAACATAAATATTTGTTTTATTTTCTACTGCACTATCCGATACGCTAACTTGCAAATTTTTTAATGCTGCAATTTCATTTAATCTTGCTTTTGTCGCATCGTCTATCCCCTCATCAAAAATAACATTAAACTGTTGTAAAATAAATTCACCATTGTCATATGTTACTTTTTGTGGATTAGGATATATCTTATACTCTATATCCATCGCTAGTGTCAGTGTCATTGTACTAGCGAGCGAAGTAATCACCACAAAAAAAGCTAACATTGCTTTAAACCCTTTTCTTATCATCTTTCTCCTCCTAAGTTAGTTTTGCCATTTTCTCAATGTATTTTTCACGTCATCTCCTCATTTTTTTATTTCGCAAATTCAGACAAACTACCTTCATATTCTAACTTAGTTAGATTTGTAAAATTTTGTTTAAAGTAGCAAATTTTTGTTGTGCCACTTTAAACAACAAGCATTGCAAACAAAAAAGAATGTATCTCTACATTCCCGATATTTTTTAAATGTTGTACGCATTTATTTTATGGATAAGCATCAATATATTCTATTTTAAACAAACCTCATAACTGATCCTTTCCTATTCACAAACAACAATATTTTTTAATACACGTTCATTCTCAGGATATTGATCCGTAAAAATATAATCTATATCATTCAGTTTCCCATAGGTATGCACTGCTTTAATTGCAAATTTACTATGATCCGCTAAAACATAAGAACGCTTTGTTCTTTTTAGAATTAATTTCTTAATCACTGCGATTTCTGATTCAACAGAATACAATTCCTTGCTTTTAATATCAATTCCACTTGTACTTAAAAAAGCACGATCAAAACGAATATTTTCAAGTTGCATAATGGTTGCTGCCCCTAATGTCATATCAAACTTACTACTGTATTTTCCCCCTAACAAAAAGATTTGCCCCTTGCATCCTGCTAATTTACGCTGTAAATACATTGAATTCGTAACAATCGTAATGGCTTTACTCATGATGTAAGGAACAAGATGAGCAATCGTCGTACCTGAATCTAAGAAGATACACTCTCCTTCTTTAATTAATTTTGCTGCCTTTTTCGCAATCTTTTCTTTCTCAACTTTGTGAATATGAATTTTTTCAGATACCGCAATTTCATTTGCATTCAATAACATTTCTGAAACACGATTAGAAACAGCTCCCCCTCTTGATCTCTCAATTTTTCCTTCTACTTCTAATTTACGCAAATCACGTTGTACCGTAGAAAAAGAAACATTCATCTCTTTTGATAATTCATGAATAGAAATACTAGGTCTTACTTGTAGACGATTTATAATATACGCAAGTCTTTCTTTAGCTAACATACTTTCACCTCAAATTAATTTAATTATAACACATATTAATCATCATTTCTGCGATTGTGTTATTTGCAATTTATTTCTTTTTATATCCATGATAATGAATAAGCACACGATACTTCCCCTCATTGTTTCAGGATACATGCAAATCTAATATTGCAGCACTAGCATTCTACATGTATATGCAAATTCTTAAAGATGATACAAATATTTTATTAATCTATCTAGCGATCCTGAAGATTTAATAAAAAATGATATTGTAGATAATTAAGCCAAAGACAACCGCAAATAGATAGATGATTATATCAAAGCTTTGTTTAGACAACCATTTCTTTTTTTCAATAAAATTCATTATTGAAATAAAAACAACCAACAATGCCATACTTATCGTAAAAACAACCACTTGCTTATTCATCACTACATGGTAAACGATTAAACCTACTACATATAAAGCAAAGATAGCAAACAGTGCTTTTCGATAGTTGCGATTATTTTTACTTTGTTTTAATAAGTATGGTAGAGCAGATAAAGTTGTAAAAATGACAATTGGTAAAAAACGGTATAAACGTTGACTGAATAATGTGTCTGTTACATCATTTGTAAAAAAGCCTATTAGTAAAATGGTGAGCACCAACCCCTCTGCCAACAAATAAAAGCGACGATCTTTTTCGATACATTTACGCTTTAGAGTTACTTTTTGTTCATGTTCATATAAAACAAAGTCCTTATGTGGTAAACGAATAATCTGACGATAGCCATAACCACAAACCCTTTCGCAATGATAGGTAGACAGAAAATCAGCATATTCATCTACTTGTTTACTATCGATTCCATTTATTAAATGTTTCTTATCAAAATAATCTATTTGAAAATAAAGCTCTTGCGGTTCACTTTTCTTATAAAGAATAAAATGATTACTAATTTCAAACACTAAGTAACCTTGTAATGCTCTTTCATGCAACAACTGCTCCATTTCTTCATTTTCATATAGAGAAAATTCTGCTAACTCTAGTTTATATTTCATCATTAATTACCTTCCTTCCATCTTCCATCATCTTCTGCATACGTTTCATTTCAGATAACACCATCATAATTCCTCTATCACCTATTTGATACCATTGTTTTCTACCTTCTAAGCGAGTCTTTTTAATTAATTTTTCTTCTTCAAATTTAGCCAGCATCGTATACAAAGTACCTGGACCTAAATGAATCCTTCCATTCGTTAATTGATAAACATAATTAGTTATATCTACCCCACATCTCTCGCTTTTTAAAGCAAGCAACACATAATACATCTGTTCTGTAAGTATCTTTAGCTGTTCTTTAGGCATTGGTTGATCTCCTTCTCCTTTTTTTAATATCGTTATACGATATTTATGTGTCTTTATTATAATATCGTTACACGATATTGTCAATCTATCTGTTCTTTATAATTGCTTAAACAACTTTTATACAATTTATTTCTCACTTCTTTTTACATATCATATAAAAAAAAGGTATATAATGATGATAAGGAGGAACAAGTTATGAAAGTAATATTAGTAAATGGAGGTCCCCATGAATATGGCTGTACTTATACCGCTTTAGCAGAAATAAAAGAACAGTTAAATAAACAAGGTATTGAAGCAGAAATCTTTTGGGTAGGAAATAAAGCAATTGCAGGGTGTATTGGTTGTAATATTTGTAAAGAAGAAGGTAAATGTTTTAGAAATGATATTGTTAATGAATTTAATCAAATCGCTAAAGAAGGTGATGGTTTTATTTTTGGTACCCCTGTTCATTTTGCGGCTGCATCAGGAATGATTACTTCTTTTATGGATCGTGTATTCTATTCACAAAAACGGCTATTCAAAGGAAAGCCTGCCGCAGCAATAGTCAGCTGTCGACGTGGCGGAGCAAGTGCTACTTTTGATCAAATCAATAAATATTTCATGATTAGCAATATGCCCGTCATTTCTTCACAATATTGGAATAGCGTGCATGGAAACACCCCAAAAGAAGTAAAACAAGACTTGGAAGGTTTACAGACAATGCGTCGATTAGCCGATAACATGGCTTGGATCTTGAAATGTATAGAATTAGGAAAACAAGCTGGTATTAGTATGAGTGAAGAGGAAACCCCTTTACGCACAAACTTTATTAGGTAAAAACACTTCAAACAAATGAAGTGTTTTTATAATGATTCTTTTTTAATACCTAAACACGCTACTCTTCATTCTGCATGATAAAAGATGCGATTCCCTCTTGTAGCATAAACAAGCGACTCAACATATGAAATACATAAGAGGCTTCTTCTTCACTGCCTTGTTCATAATTAGGAACAGCTATGATCATATTCATTTTGCGATTCGTGATAATCGCAAATAAATGAGCATTGCTTTTTTTCATTAAAGAAATGATCTTTTTTGCATTATCATAATTTTGTCTTTTCATTTCATATAGAAATAAGACATATACATAAAGAGTGTTACGATCTTGGTATTTATTCATTAATTCCTTGCATAAAGATAAGTCCTCAAAATATAAATACAACACATACAAAAATTCATGGGCTTTAAAATGATCGCTAGGATTCAAATTTAACAACTCTTTAAACTGTCCCATTGCTTTCTTCATATATCCACATTCAAATAATGATAAAGCATAGGCAAACTTAATCTGAAAGAAGGAATGGGCATGTTCAAAAACATAAAAATCTTTTACGTCTTGCAAAAAGAAATCTTTTCCTAAATGAATCGTTGCTTTTTCCATTCCCCTTTTTAAAATATCTAGTTTTGCATAATGATCCTTTGTATACATTCCTAATACTAAATATGCTTCCATACAATTAGAATCCATACGCAAAGCTTGTAAAGCAATTTCTTTTTTCTTATCCCAACTACGAAAGAAATTAATTTTTTCTAAATGTGTAAGTGCTTGTTGCAATTTTTCATCATTTTCATTCACTGTACTTGTTTTATTGTCTTTCATAAAACTATCTAATGACATTTGAAATGTCATCGCCAGATTCATTGTCGCATTCATTTGATCCATAAATATCCCTCAATTCGCATACGACTATTCTAATATAAACACTATTAGAAAACAACGCACAATACAGAAAAAAGGAGTTTTTCAACTCCTACATCCAACCATAATCTTTTAAACACTCCTCGACATTTTCTTCAAATGTTTGTAATTTAATTCCTTGACTTACAATCTTATGGTTATCTAAACGATAATCTCTAAAACGATCTGCATATCTTTCATGATTAGCTAAAATATACTTAGCAATTCTTTCTTCACTAACGCCTAATTTATGTGCCACTAATTTTGCACTTTCATAAGTATTTAATGTATTCACATTAGAGAAATGATAAACACCACTTTCTAATTGTATAATTTTATCAAATTGCATTGCTAGATGTTTTGCATATGTCATACCCCTTACTTCATTCACTGTAAATAAAGTAGGTTTTTCATTAAATAGTGCATTCATTACATTTTTAATAATATTAGGACTTATCTTAACTTTTGGCTCTGCCATACCCATCATCCATGATAAACGTAAAATAATATAGTCAGTTAAATGTTCTTGAATATATATATCTGCTTCTGCTTTTTGTTTCCCATAATTAGTAACGGCTACTAGTTCATCTTCTTCTTTAAATGGACCTGATGTTGTTTTTCCATTAAAGCTTTGCTCACTACCAAAAAAGATCAATCTTTTATTTCTTGCTTTACACACATCAGCTATGGCAATTGATGATTCTGTGTTAATCTTATGCGTTAATTCAGGTTGTTCTTCACAATGTGCTGTTGTTGCATCAGCCGCAGTATGTAAGACTACATCAAAGTCTAATGTTTCAAAAAACGCTTTTACCTTTGCTGGATCATCTAATGATAATTCTTTTCTTGTTAGAGGAATAAAAGTAAATTTATTCTGGTTCATTTTTTGGATTAAAGAAGCAATGTACCCATTTGCCCCTGTGATTGCTATTTTCAACATAATTTAAGCTCCTTTCGCTTGTTTAAAACCCTCAAGAATTGCTTTTGATGAGCTTGTTCCAATTCGTGTAGCTCCTAACTCAATCATCTTCTTACATGTTTGCCAATCTCTTACACCACCTGCGGCTTTTACTTGACAAGCTCCATCTACCGTTTCAACCATCAACTGCACATCTTCAAACGTAGCACCACCTGTACCAAAGCCTGTACTCGTTTTAATAAAGTCTGGTTTTACTTCTTTTGCCACGAAAGCCAATTGCTTTATTTCTTCTTTTGTAAGATAACAGTTTTCAAATATTACCTTGGAAATAACATTACCTTTTCTACATACCTCTACAATCGCCTGCATTTCTTCTTTAATATAGGCAAAATTACCTTCCTTTACTTTTCCAATATTCACTACATAGTCAATTTCATCTGCCCCATCTTCAATGGCTTTCTTTGTTTCAAATACTTTTGTTTCTATTGTTGTCTGTCCTAGTGGAAAAGCAATGGCCGCCCCAACATGTACATCACTATCCTTCAAATATTCCTTACACATCTTGACAGGATATGAGTTAATCGCCACCATTGCTGTACCCATTTCTTTTGCCTCTTTACAAAGTGCTAATAAGTCAGCTTCTGTGGCATATGCCTTTAATAATGTGTGATCAAAAAACTTAGCTAATTCTTTTTCTGTTAATGTATTTGTATCCATCATCATTCCTCCTAATGTAATTACATTATAACATTTACTGTAATCCTCGTCAATCTTTCTATCCTTTTTTTAGTATCCCTTCAATAAACAAATAATATTTCTTATTTATAATGTTATTACATTGTAAAACTTGATAATATCGTTTATAATAAAGATAAATAGAAATCAATTGAGGTAACATTATGAATGACAATATAAAACAACTTTTTCACTTAGATAAAAACTCTCCTGTACCTATGTATTTTCAAATTAAGCAGGAAATTATTAACGCCATTAAACAAGGTGTTTACCAAACAGGCGATCAATTACCAACAGAATTAGAATTCTGTAATGAACTCAACATTTCACGCCCTACCATTAGACAAGCTTTTCAAGAATTGATTAATGAAGGCTACATAACAAGACAAAAAGCAAAAGGGACATTTGTATCCAAGCCAAAAGTAGAAGGTTTTTTCTTTAAGAAACTAGAAAGCTACAATGAAGAAATGAAACAATTAGGTTTGACACCGAGTACTAACGTTTTATTGAGTGAAGTAGAAGAAGCGAATGATGATGTCGCAAAGCATTTGAAATTAAAACCAAAAGATAAGGTATTTCATTTAATTAGACAACGTTTTGCCGATGGAGAACCAATGGTATATGTACATACCTATGTTCCTTACAATAAATTCAAGAATATTGAAGAAGAAGATTTTTCCAAACTAAAAACTTCACTATATGATTTAATGAAAAATAAATATCATATGCCTATTGCCTATGTAGATCGTACAATTGAAGCAGGGAATGCCTCTTCTGAATTATGTTCATTACTACAAATTAACGATGGACAAGCTGTCTATACGATTACAACTATTTCCTATAATAGTGAAGATGAACCAACGGAATATTCAATCGCTAAATATCGTGGGGATCGAAACAAATTTTCCATTCGTTTAGTACAACAGTAGAACCCAATATTATATCTTTCACATAAACCATGCATTTGCATGGCTTTTTTATTGACGATTACACTATAAAAAAAGGAAACCATTTCACTGATTTCCTTAATTTCTTAATTCAATAGAATAGGAATAACGATCTCCTCGATAGTAAGAAATCGTATATTCAATTGCCTTATTTTCATTATTATAGGCAATTCTACTACGCTTAAAAATAGGACTTCCTATTTTTACATCTAACATATTAGCCATATGTTGATCGGCTAAGATCGCTTGAAAGTTTTCTCTAACACGCACAGGTATTTTCACACCAATTTCTTCAAACACATCATACATCGCAGACATATATCTTTCCTTCTCTAAAGGAAAATCATAATCACCGCTTAAATATGTTTCAAAAATAACAAGTGGCTCATCATCAGCTGTTCGCACACGATATAAACAAAATACTTCATCGCCTTCATTGATTTCTAAATGTTTTGCGACATCATCATTTGCTTTTTCTTTCGCAACTTCAATAAAACTAGTTCCTGGCACAAGTCCTCGCTCTTTCATCTCCGTTGTAAAACTTCTAATCGCACTAAGGGATTCATCAATTCTTTTTACATAAGTAACGCTTGTTCCTTTCCCTCTAGCTCTTCTTACATAGCCTTCCTTCTCTAATTGGGCAATGGCTTGACGAATGGTAATTCTACTAACCTTATACATCTTCTCTAGTTCTAACTCACTAGGAATGAGCGTACCATACGCATATTCAAAGCTTTCTATCTTTAGTTTTAAAATCTCATAAATTTGTAGATATAAAGGAATTGCCCCTTTATTATAGTTTAATTTCATGCTCCCACATCCTTATGCTTTTCATTATACTAAGAATTTTTGTATTTGCATAGTTCAAGTTGTTGGCATCAAACATAAATTGGTTTATTCTGCCATGATTCTCTTTAACTGACGCATGGAAGTGATTGCTTCATCTTCACTAACTTCAGGCTCTAAACTTAAGTAATATGAATTATTTTGTAGCTGTTTTAGTAATGATTCATAGGCAATATCACCAGCAAGTAATGCTTTGTGAATAAATGGTTTACGACAACTTGCATCATAGGTATAGTTTTTTAAATGCACATGTTTAATCTCATCTTTAATCAGTGCATATTCCTCTTGTAATGTAAGTCCTAGATATTGCTTAGGTACACGCTCTATTTGTGCACGATAGGAATTAGCTGGATCCCACAATAACTTTAAATGTTCATCATTCACTGCCTTTATTAATGCATACGTCATTGCCCCTTTTGGACAATGGGAATAAGGGCAGTTTTCTAACACTAATGTAATCTCATATTGTTTCGCCACTGCCACAGCTTTTTTTAAACACTCTTTAATTCTTGTTAAATCTTCATCACTGCCAACTACACCAACTTCTTCATTATCAGGAAAACGGAAAGGAAAGATACGAACAATCTGACAATTTAACTGTTTTGCAATCTTACACGCATTGTGTAGTTTTGCCAAATGTTCATTCACATCTCCAACAATTGCATGAAATGTGTCATTAAATAAAGATACACGATAATGATCATACAAAGGACATAGAAAGAATACGGTCGATGCAATATTCACAACACTTAAATCATACTTCTCTAAGATATTTTGAATCTGTTCTACTTCTGCATCATTACATTCTTCAATGCTTTTATTAAATACATTGTGTAATTCTACATACTGATATCCTTCTGCTTTGATTTTTTGACATGCTGTATCTAAATCCTGATCAATTTGATCGCTAATGATTGCATAGTTAGTGTTGTGTTCTAACATATGCTTTAATAACCTTAATTTCTTCGTTTTCGCTCATTCCATAAGGACGAATTGTGTATTCCCCAACACTTGCTGGAATAATAAATGTTTCCGCATAATGTACAACAAATGGTTCAAATGCATCATTAACACTTTCGACAATCGCTTCTTTTCCATCAATTAAATTTAACATATTCACTGTATTGTTTGTATTGTGATAAGAAGTGTCAGAAATTGTATATCTTCTTGTTTCGATAAATTCTAATTCATGTAAACCTGTATGTTCAATTTTACATGTATTATCTCCTTCTTTAACTTCATATACTGCATTTACTAAATGTTTTTTCACCCATGGTGTTGTTCTTTCCCATTGAATAACTTCTTTTCCATGTTCTACATGCACTGGTCTAGGTAAACCATCTAATCCTAAACGTTCCCAGTCCCAAAGTTTAAATGTGAAGATATATGGAGTTGCACTAATTTCTAATACCATTGCCCCACTACCACTACAATGACATGTTCCTGCTGGAATCAAGAAGTGATCGTGTTTCTTAGCAGGGAATTTATTAACGTATTTTTCTGCATCAAATACAATTTCTCCTTTTTGTGCTTTTCTTAAATCATCAATCATTTCCTCTGGATTAATGTTTTCTTTTAACCCTAAATAAACATTTGCCCCTTCTTTTGCATCTAAGATATAATAACTTTCATCTTGTGTATAAGGCATACCAAAGTTTTTCTTAATATATTCTGTTAATGGATGCACTTGCAATGATAAGTTTTGTCCTTCCATCGTATCTAAGAAGTCAAAACGAATTGGGAACTCTGCCCCAAAACGTGCAAATACTTGTGGCCCAAGCAACTGTTTTGGTTGATATAAGACAACGTCCATAGCAGGTAATTCAAATTCCACTCCATCATAGTCAAATAAAATACTATTTTCTTCAGGGACGCCATCAAAACTCCAAGCATAGTTCGCTTTAGAAGCATCTAAATTGCAGACTTCTTTCATCCATTGTCCACCCCATACTCCTGGATCAAAATAAGGAACTGTTCTAAATGGTTTTTTCACTAATGCTTTTAAGCTATCTCTAAATGTATCTCCACTAATCATTTTAGGATCATTTGCTTTGTTGGTATCCACAACATAGTCAAAACGATCAAATAATCTCACTTTGTGTTTATCCGCAATACGCCATTCAATAAAGAACGCACGTTTATATTTTCTTAAAATATCTTCATTTGGATTGTCTGCTTTATAATTGCTTAACCCTTTACGATAACGCATTTGAATTTCCCAACGTGCCATATCGAAATAAACATTAATATCCCCTTCACTTACTAAACTAGCACCAACACCACAAATAATCGTTAAACCTTGTAATGTAGGTAACATTTCTTTCGCTTCATTTAACTTATCTTCATCCATGAAATCAATAAAATCACCATAATACATTTTACCAAATACACGATCATCTGTTAAATGATATTTCATCTGCTCGCTAATCATATTACCATCTTTAAAAAGCTGACTTGTTTCAATAATTGTTGATGGATTTAAAGACGTAACTAGTTGCATCACTTCTTCTTCATCGACACCAGGATAATAATCGAAAACTAAGATTGTATCTTTCTTAATCTTACTCAATAATTCTTCCTTAATTTTTTCATACCCACAAATAGCGTGGTATCCTTCCATTTTTGTTTTAGAAAATTTTTCATACTTTGATTTGAAATTTAAATAGCTCATTTGTTATTCTCCTTTATGACAATTTCATCTTGTTCCTTAAATACCCGCACACCAAAAGGGGCATCTTCGATTCGCTTATAATCATGACCAGCAATCGTTGGCCAACAAGCACCTACATGTAGTTCTTCCTTCCCTGTGTTGATTAAACGATGGGCAAGTTTTCCATCAATATGATGAATACTTCCCACACACATTTCTTCCACATGACAATGCCCTTGCTCATCCATCAATAATAAGAGTCCTTCCCCATGCAAACAAAAATACATTTCAGCACATGCTAAATTTTCATGGAAATGTCCTCGTGTCATATTACACTCCTTATTGATGTAGACAGGTTGCATTACGGTTAAGCCCCAATTAAGATTCCCTACTTGATTAGCATCTCCTTGTGCATATGTATACACTTCATACATGAGTGTATCATCGCTTAATGATGCATCATCATGTAAATAGAAATGCCTTGCATCTTTTAATTGTTTCTTGCTTGTAACAACTTTTTCGCCATAAAGCACACCATGGAGATAATCTTGATATACTTTTGCTTTGCTTATTTTCATGATCTCACTCCTCTTTTCAACTAAATGTTATAACATTATAATATATGAGTCAATACCTTTTTATAATAATTTTATTTTCGTGCTAAATAGACGATAAAATGGTATAATGAATAAGTCGAATATAGCGGAGGATTTTATATGAAAATAGCTTACTTAATGCATTCTGATCGTGGTTATGAGGAACTCATTGAAACGATTAACCAACTAACAAAACAAGAAGATCATGTCTTTGTCATGATTAATGATAATGATTTAAGAGAAAAAATGACTCAAAGGAAACATGAGATCGTCAAAGAAAAAGGTAACCTTACCGAAGAAGAAGAACAGGTTTATCAGGCTGTTCTGCTTCAAATAGGGGTAGGAATCGATGGCGGACAGGTCTTTTATGGAAATATCGGATCATGGGTCAGAATGACAAACACGGTAATCGGTGATAATGTAAACGCAGCATCCAGACTTGAAGGTTTAACAAGAATTTATAAAATTCCTGTGATC
>SAAR01000364.1 GCA_009916335.1 Erysipelotrichia bacterium
GAGACAAACTGGATTATCCTCATTATAAATTAAAAGGTGATGATGCCAAACAGTTCTTCAGAATGGCAGCTAATAGCCCTTGTGAAATTGGTTTACATGCGAGTTATGCTTCGGGAAAAGATTTAGAACGAATTGTGAGTGAGCAAAAACGACTACAAAAAGCAGTAGGAAAAAATATTATCAGTAATAGACACCATTATTTAAGGTCTTTACAAGCCGAAGACATGGAATTGCTTATAGATGCAGGAATTACAGATGATTACACATTGGGATATGCCGATATAGCAGGCTTCCGTTTAGGCACATGCCGTGCCGTAAAATGGATAAATCCCACCACAAAACAAGTAACCCAATTAACGCTACATCCACTAACCGTAATGGATTGTACTTTAAGTAATGACAACTATATGAACTTGAATTACGTAGATGCCTTACTATATGTAAACAAGTTACTAAATAAAACAAAAGAACATGGAGGTGACATAGTATTGCTTTGGCACAACACGTCCATATCTGACGAGAAAAGTTACCATAAGAAATTATATCAAGAAGTTCTAAAACTACTCGCACCATGAGACGTATCTTAATACTTTGTGATGCCTTCGGGCCACCCTCTTACACACCTCGGATACGTTTTTTGTGTCAATATTTAGCCGATAATGGGTGGGATGTAACTTTATGTACTGAAAAAATACAGGTAAAAGCCAAAATCATTAAGACCTCTGAATCAATTTCAAGTCATACAACAAACCAAACAATTACACCATCAGCCTACTTAGTCAACGGTAGCATACCCCAATCTATTCACTCAAATAGCATAACTACTCAAAACCATCAGTATACGGTCACGTTTCAATTAGCAAACGGTAAACGCTTGGCTTTTAATGTGTCGAAACGAAAATTTGATAAACTTCTTGAAGGTGACATCGGCATTCTAACGTACAAACGTCGTTGGGTTATTGATTTTACGCCAATCGTTAAGCATTTTTAAATAAAAACCCCCACGAACTATTCCGTTCGTGGGGGTTTTGTACTTAGAATTTACCGTCTTTCGCAACAGTTACAATATCTAAGCTTTTATCAGAAGTCGCTTTAATGACTTTAGTGATATCCAAATCTGAATAAACGCCATTATTGATACCGTTGCTAAACGTATTCATAAACATTGTTTGACTTCTTGGTCATTTGGAACCAAGAAATGTCTTTTTGTTTCGGATCTGACCAGAGTGGTACCCGAACGTTTGTTACAGGATAATAAAACGAACAGTCTTTAATGGATAAAGAAAAACACGCTTTAGGTCCATGTTATTTTTATATAACCATCAATCAATAGAAAGTTGGATTCTAAATGTCTGAATATAAAGCTTATAAATTTCTAATCAAACCAACCAAAGAACAAATTTCATTTTTCAAAGACCACTTTGAAGTTAACCGTTATTTATATAACACAATGCTTCGAACATCTCTTGAAAAATACAACTCTGAGTCAGATCAATTCTTTTTAGAATCCCTAAACAAACCAGAGATTATTGAACAAATTGAACACTTGAAACAATCCAATGCTCCACAAAAAGATTGGTATAAATTTATCAACATGGCTAAAAAAGGTGGTAAACCAGCATCTGTTTTTGACTTACAAAAACTTGTAACCGCGCTTGTTGCCGACCCCGATGTACCTTGGGTATCAACATATTATGACGCCGACGCAATGCGACAAGTCTCAGTAGATGTCCAAAAATCATTTGAAAGCATTTTTAAAGGGAATCAACCTCGATTCAAAAAACGAAATCAAATTAAATCTGTCACTTTTCGTGGTAAAACGACTAAGACCAAAAACGGCACACGGGATTCAATTGAAGCCTATCAAGACCAAAATCAAATTAAACTACCTACGGTCAAATTAATTAACGCTGTCATTCATCGACCAGTACTTGGCCCCATTAAGCTTGCAACCGTTTCCCAGGCACCAACAGGTAAATGGTACATTTCACTTATCAGTAAATATGATGGCGAAGTCCAACTACCGAAACACGATAAGCTTGTTGCATTTGATCAAGGGTTAACGACCTTTTTAACAGGTGCTTTAGATACCGAATCAAACACTATTATTAAATACGAATCACCTAGATTCTTTTCACCTGAAAATAAAAAAGGTAATCAACAAAGTCTAATTGAAAAGCTAACACGCGCTCAAAAACGACTCTCTCGAAAATATGAAATTGCTAAAAAACAACGCCTAGATGGCCTACAAGAAAAGAAATTAGCAATTGAAAACAATGATACGCTCGCTGAAATAGCAGCAATTAAAAAAATTGAAGATAGCTATTTATGTAATCGTTCAAATTATCAAAAAGATCGAATCCAGGTCGCAAAGTTACAAACTAAAATTGCAAATCAACGCGCTGCATTTTTACATAACCTATCAAAACAACTTGTTTCCGAGTATGATACGATCATTATTGAGGGTTTTTCAATTCAAGATTTAGTACAGAATATTAAATCCGATACAACAATCTCTACGAAACAAAAGACCAACACCATTAAAAAGATTCATGATTTAGCTTGGTATGATTTTCGAGTAAAACTTGACTATAAATGTCAAATGTATGGTAAAAAATTAATTATCTTACCATCTGATTTTGATGCCAATAAGAAATGTCACCATTGTCAAACAACCTTTGATGTGGCAATCCCATATACTCAATATGAATTCACATGTCCAAATTGTCAATTGACCTTTAATCGAGCTGAAAATTCAGCAAAAAACATTTTAAAAGAAGGTCTCGCAATTAAAAGACATTTAGATCTTGTTCAAACAGCAACTCAAGATATTAAAACCATTAATCCAAAATTAAACGTGGCCTACAATACGAAAACACAAACATGGTTAATCAAAGAAGTGACTTCTGAAAAAAATGAAATTCAAAAAGAATTTGCTCAAAAATTAATTGAGATTAAAAAAGGTAAATTAAAAGAATTTAAAATCACAGCAAATAATTGCCAAACAACTAATGCTGATTTATTGAAAATAAAAGAACTTTTAAAAGAATTTATTACCAGTTAATCAATCTTAAAATTAAACTTGCATAATCCAGTTTACTATATTATAATTATTATTAATCAACCCATGTGATGATTAATAATTAAGGCGGGGTGGTGGCAGCTGGTAGCCCGTTAGGTTCATAACCTAAAGATCGCAGGTTCGAGTCCTGCCCCCGCAATTAAGT
>SAAR01000365.1 GCA_009916335.1 Erysipelotrichia bacterium
GTGCTGTAACTTGATAGTCAAGAGCTGAATAGTAAGCACCACCTAGTGCCGATAAAGACACACCTGTACGAGCACTTCCATTAGATGAAAGACCTGTACTTGACATTGCGTAATTACCTGCAAATATGATGTTACCCGCAATCGCTACATTTGCAGCAGTATTAGTCACACTATTACCACTACCTGTTAAGTCAAGCTTTAACAATTCAAGTGGCTTATCATATTTACAATAGAGCATTCTTTGAAGCTTATTTGTTAAATCAAACAAAGTACGAGCGTGGCTCTACCACAAGACATGGATTTGCAAGTTTGTACAAAGAGGATGGTAAGATTTATATGAAACTTAATTTACAGGTGAGATTTAAGTAATAATAGTCGATTGGTGATACAGAGATGAAAGTTGCAAGTCTTTTTGCGGGTATAGGTGGAATAGATTTAGCCTTTGAGCAGTTGGGACATGAGGTTGTATGGGCAAATGAAAAAGATAAATTTGCAGCTGCCACCTATCGAAAAAACTTTCCAAACACTCGCTTGATTGAAGATGATATAAATAATATAGATGCTTCACAGGTACCCGATATGGATATTTTAACAGCTGGTTTCCCATGTCAAGCTTTTTCTGTTATGGGGTATCAAAGAGGATTTAAAGACCCTCGTGGCAATCTTTTTTTTGAAGTGGCACGTATTGCAGATGAAAAGCAGCCGGCTATTATTTTACTTGAAAATGTGCGAAATTTGATGAATCACGACAACGGAAAGACTTTTATGGTAATTCATAATACTCTTTCCGAGCTTGGATATTACATCAAGTACAAAGTGATGAGTCCCCACGAATATGCAAATATTCCGCAAATACGAGAGCGTATTTTTATTGTAGCCTTTAAGGATTTGACTATGTGCGATGATTTTCGGTTTCCGGAGCCTGTGGCACTTACAAAGTCTGTTAATGATATAATCGACCGAACAAAGCCGCATCATGAGATTTATTATTACACAGATAAAAGCAAGTATTACAAACTATTAAATGAACGAATTAAGGACAAAGAAGCCATCTACCGTATAGACGATTGGGGAATTGCAGACAAACGCTGGAATATATGCCCTACCCTAAAGGCGAATATGGGTACATATCCGGATAGAGTCCCCATTATTCGTGATGATTTCGGCATACGCAAACTGACACCGCATGAATGCCTTAAACTTCAAGGCTTTCCCAATAGCTTTGATTTCCCAAAGATACCACTGAATGAAGCGTATAAACAGTGTGGGAATACGGTGGCGGTCAATATAATCCAAAATATTACATTTAAATAGAAAGGAATGGCACTATGATACAAGGACATTTTTCTAATTGTTATGGATTAAAATCATTTGAAATGCCTAAAATTGATTTTTCTCAGTGTAATAGAGCTGTAATCTATGCACCTAATGGTGTAATGAAATCTTCATTGTCTAAGGTGTTTGAAGATATATCGAAGGGGCAGGCAACTAACGATAGAATTTTTAAAAACAATAAAAGCGTTTATTCGGTAACACATTATACAAGTCAATACCAATTTAACGGTGCTAAGCCTAAAGAAATTCCTATTGCAACAGAGAATGTATATGTAATTAATTCTTTTGCAGATAAATTCGAATTCACAAAGGAAACAGTGGGCACTTTATTGGCAGATGAAATCACAAGAAATAGATATAGTGTTATAGTTTCTGAATTAAGTAATGAGATTAGTAAACTTGAAAATGATTTGAAGAATCTCACAGGACTAACAAAACCAAAAATCAAAGAGATGCTGATTGCAGATTTTGAGTTGCCTATAAAATCTGAATGGACAGATATAGTTAAAAAATTAAACGATTGTTTGACAACCAAAGTATCTATTAATTTTTTCGATGGAACATTATACAGTGAAATCTTCCATGAAAAAGTATTGGCAATTTACGAAAAAGATGAGTTTAAAACTACAATAGAAGAATATATTACTTCACTTAATACATTATTGAGCGAAAGCAAAATCTTGTCTGAGCATTTTAATGAAAAAAATGCGGAAGATTTGACCAAAGGATTTGAAAAGCATAATTTATTTGAAGCTAAACACGCTATTTTATTAAGAGATGGGCGAAAAATTAGTAGCTTAAGCGAGTGGAATAATATTGTTAGTGAAGAATTAAAAGAACTTTATGAAAAGCCGAAATTAAGCACAGAATTTGCGAAATTGAAGAAGCTACTAACAGCAAATGCCGACGTCCTAAGAGCGAGGGATATTATTACTTCGCATAGAGAAATTATACCTTTTCTGCTAGATATAGCGAATTTTAAGAAACAAGTATGGCTACATAATATTTCTAAACTCGAAGTTGCATTTGAAGAATACTATATGAAAATTTTCAAATACTATGATGAAATAAAAGAGTTATATGAGAAAGCGGCAGAGCAATCTGAGCGTTGGAACGCAGTTGTCAATGAATTTAACAGACGATTTAGAGTGCCGTTTAAAGTGAAAATAAATAACAAAGCAAGTTTCTTGCTTAAAGATGAGGCTCCGAACTTAACATTTGAATATTCACGAGGACACGGTACTAATATGGAATATGCAGATGTTGGGAAAGATGACTTGATGGTTTCATTGAGTATGGGAGAACGTAGAGCATTGTATTTACTTTATATATTGTTTGATTTAGACAAAATAAGAAAAAAGGCAGAACAAGGAGTAGGTAAGTACTTAATAGTTGCTGATGATATTGCTGACTCATTTGACTATAAAAATAAATATGCCATTATTGAGTATCTACACAATCTGTCTAAAGCAACAGGGATAGACTTATTAGTTTTGACACACAACTTTGATTTTTATAGAACATTAAAGTTTAGGCTTGATATTAAACGTGATAATTGTTATATTGCTCAAAAAAATATTGACAATGAAGTCAATATGACCGTTTTTAAGTATCAAAAAGATTTTTTCAAAAATATTATAGTAAATAAGATTAAGTCAGGAGATATAACGAGCGATGAAGCAAAAAAATTATTAATTGCAAGCATACCATTTTATCGAAACTTAAGTGATTATAGTGGAGAGGATGTTGATTTTTTAAATCTTACATGTATGCTGCATTTAAAGACTCAACCGTATGATACAGAAAAGGTTAAACTAAGTGATGTTTGGAATATAATTAAGAAGTATTTAGGCAACAACTCCTTTGTGGGAAATAA
>SAAR01000038.1 GCA_009916335.1 Erysipelotrichia bacterium
GTTGATTAATTCTATTTCTACTTTTTGTTAGGGAATGGTAATGTTGACGATTGTAAGATGATATGTTTCTATATATTTAGATACTATTATCAAACCCGTTCGGGTAAAATGATGCTCCTCGTAGCTGAAACCGTGCGTGTAGAACCGTTTGTGGTTACGGTGCTGAACTTGTTTCAGTAAAAATCTAATTGTTATATCATTTGATATGATTTTTAGTAACTATACCAAACTATACTGCCAAAAGGCATAAAATTTTAGGAGAAAAAAAACAAAATGAACAAAATGGTAAATAAACTTAAAGACGTCCGTGCAAAATTGAAAAACAGTAAAGGTTTTACTTTGATTGAAATGTTAGTTGTTGTAGCTATCATTGGTATCTTAGTACTATTGGCTTTACCTAGTTACTTAGGTTACACTAAAGACGCTAACGTGGCTACTATGCAAGCCGATATTCGAGTTCTAGAAAGTGCCGCTTTGGTTAGCAATATTGATGGTGCTGGATGGCCTGTTACTGGAAATCCAATTACAACAGGTGATGCTGTTACTTTTGTAAAAGGTAAAGATCCAGAAGCAGAAGTAAAAGCTATTGATAAGACTGCTATTGAAGACCAAATTCAATCATTGAAAAATAATGATGAAGGAGAATATGGTATCATCACAAAAGGTAAGTACGAAGGTAAAGTAGTTCACCTTGATGGCGTAGAAGGTCGTGATAAAGCTGAGAACTTTGGCTTAGGTTCTGACTTAGTTAAAAAACCATAATTGAGTAATAAAAACTGAATATGAAAACCCGAAAACAGGAGATACAGAAATGTATCTCCTGTTTTTGTTATCTACGGATAGACTTTTTATAGCTTTCAGTTTCCCGTCTTTGATATAATTTTTTACTGTTTGATAAGAGAGTCCTAATTTTTTGCGAACATAAGAAATACTTTTCATATTCTCTCCTTTTTTTTTGTCTTTTATTATAATATGGCTAAACTGCTATTGAACATTAGGAATAAGGAATATTTAAAGTAAATAACAAAGTAAAGGATTGAGAAATGGCAGAAACATCATTAAAAACTATGTAGTACCCGAAGAAGTAGCAACAGTAAAATAAGCATCAAAACCCATAAATTACAAGAAAGCAAGTGATATTACTACATAAAGAAAAGATAGGAAAGATGTGCATGGAAAGGTATAAAGAAATCAACAATCAAGAAGAAAAAAGAGCAGGGGAAGATTTATTCTTCAAAGAACAAAAAGATAAACTATATGAAATTTTAGATTTAGCTATCCGAGTGAATGCTTCAGACATTCATTTAACTAACAATCTTGTTCCTACAATAAGACTGGATGGGACACTAAGAGGGCTCAGTAAGTTCGCTAAGAACACCCCAGATGTCTTGGATGCCTTTGTGAAGATATTGCTCAATCAAGACCAACAGATTCAATATGAAAAAGAAAAAGACATAGATTTATCTATTTCTCATGGACCAGTTCGCTTCAGGGTTCACATCTACAGACAAAGCGAATCAGATGCAATTGCTTTACGTGTCATACCACGCAAAATACCTAGTTTCAGTGAAATGAATATCCCTACTGTTTTGAAAGAATTTACTAAATTCAAAAATGGACTAGTATTGATTACAGGTGTCACTGGTTCTGGGAAGTCCACTACGCTGGCCGCAATAATAGATGAAATAAATCGCTCCCAATCTAAAAACATTATTACAGTAGAGGACCCAATAGAGTTCATTCATAGCCACAATAAATCTATTGTTAATCAAAGAGAAGTAGGTGTGGATGTCCAAAGTTTCAGCAGAGCAGTTCGAGCCGCCATGCGTGAAGATCCAGATATTTTACTTGTAGGTGAGCTTAGAGACTTGGAAACCATTCATAATGCAATTACAATGGCAGAAACTGGACATTTAGTGTTTGGTACTTTGCATACAAAGTCTGTTTCTGAAACAATAGATAGGATTGTGGATGTTTTCCCTCCTATCCAACAAGAACAAATTAGAGTGCAGTTATCAAACTCAATTGCTGGAATTGTTTGTCAAGATTTGTTGCCAAAAGTTGGTGGTGGACGTGTCCCTAGTTGTGAAATAATGATTACTAATCCGGCAATAAGAAGTTTGATTAAAGAAGGTGGGAATGCAAGTGCATTTACCGACAATATATTTGCAAACCATAGAGAAATTGGGACACAAACAAAATTACAGGCTATTGCTAAATTAGTCCATGATAAATTAATTACAGATGAAACAGCTTATAAAAACATAAAAGAAGATGAAATAGAAATGCTTCAAAAAATAGTAGCAAGCATGTAAAGAAGAGGATAAAATAAATGAATTATCTTACACCAATTATTGATAAAATATTAAAGGGGACACCGAACGCTGAAGTTATCAAAGAAAAAGCAATGAAATTAAAAGATAAGGAAGCTCTTTATCTTTTGACTAAAGTAACTTCAGAAGAAAAAATAGAGTCAACTTTCTTTCAGCATTATGGAGTTGTATATAAAAGTCTTAAAAATGTAGAAGTAAACAGGGGTTTGTTAGACAATTTCGATTTGACTTACTTAAAAGAGAATAAATTCATTCCTTTGTCAGCAGAAGGAAATACCTTTCATGTTGCTATAGAAAGCATTGGAAAGTCTAGTAAGGCTGAAGCAATAGAAAAGGTCTTTCGTGAGCGAGGTGGACAAGTTGTCTTCCATTTCGCTTTTGACCATGAAATTATCGAAAAAATTGAAGAAGTCAGTTCTTATAAAAAACCAGTGGGGACTGCGAAAACTGAGGAGTATAGTACAAACGCTGATGAGTTTAGCGCCATTGATTGGGTAGATAAAGTTATTAAAGATGGGATTGCACTAGGGGCAAGTGATATTCATATTGAGCGCCTTCAAAATGAAACGCAAATCCGTTATCGTGTAGATGGATTATTAACAGGAGTAAAGAAGTTTAAGTTTGCTTCTAATGATTACATTTCTACTATTAATGGGAGAATTAAAGTAATGTCTCAGATGGATGTTTCTCAAAGTAGAAAAAGCCAAGATGGAAGAATTGATAACTATGAATACAATGGAGACCTCTATGACATTCGGGTTTCCTCAGTAAACACAATTTATGGTGAAAAGTTTGTTATGAGACTTATCAAGAAGACTTCAAAAACAATTTCATTTGAAAACCTAGGGTTTACTCAAGAAAACCAAGAAAAAGTAAAAAGAATGCTTAAAAATCAAAATGGAATCATTTATCTTGCTGGTGCGACAGGTTCCGGTAAATCTACTACTTTGTATACAATGATTGATGAAATAAAAGACGAAACAATCAATATATATACAATTGAAGACCCAGTTGAGAAATCAATAGATAACGTGAATCAGATTCAAATTGATGAAGCCGCAGGGACTGACTACCCAACAATATTGAGTGCCCTTTTGAGACAAGATCCAAATGTTATTGTCGTAGGGGAAATCCGTGACACCGAGACAGCTGA
Source organism: Erysipelotrichia bacterium (assembly GCA_009916335.1). Next base: position 3,487 of record SAAR01000038.1, read on the forward strand.
GTTATCTGTTAGGGCATCCTTGACAGGACACTTAGTACTGGCAACTATTCACGCAAACAATGCTGTGGATTCTATCAGTAGGCTTATTGATATGGGTGTAGAAAGCTATCTTATTGGGGCTAGCTCAGTGGGAATGCTTTCCCAAAGGTTAGTAAGAAAACTTTGTGAACATTGTAAAGTAAAAAGAGAGACACTCTATCCACATGAGATATTATGGATTGAGAATGTAAGAGCAGATTTTGATTATGAAACAGAAAAAGAGTTGGGACATTACATTTATAGTCCTGGTGGATGTGAACATTGCAACAATGGATATAAAGGGCGCCTCGCTACTGTAGAAGTATTAGAAGTAGATGAAACTTTAAGGTCAATGATTTCTAATAAAGAACACTCAGATAAAATCAACCAATATCTAAAAACAATTAATTACAAAAACTTGAAATATGATGGAATAACAAAAGCTCTTAATGGTATAACAAGTATAGAAGAGCTTATGGGAAATCTATAAAAAGGAGGGAAATTGTTGAAATTAAATATAAAATATGGGAGACAAATTAGCTATGGAGTTATGGGGGTCCTCTTGGGGGTCATTGTATACACAGCACTTAGTGTTAACATCCCTACCAAACTATACACTCCATCAACCACCCATAAGGAAGATGATTATGGGTTAAATACTCCATTAGTCCCTGGAGAAAGTCCTAACAATAGTCTTGATAAGGACTATACAGGAGATGTGACTCCTTTATTTAAGTTTGGAACCTATCATTTAGCTCAAGCTGATTTTAACCATTACGAACTAATAGAAGTTGTAAAATATGGTAAGGAAAACCCTACTTTTTATTATACTAGAAAAGTTATTTCTAATGTTGATAACAAAAAAGAGGACACCTTAACTGAGACTACCTCAAAAACTGATACTACCAATGAAAAGTCTCTCAAAAAAGAGGATTTGAAGGAAAACAACTCCGGGGGTTCACTGATAGCCGAAGGATTTGACATTAAATCAAAGCAAGTTATAATGACTGATGTTGGTCCACTCGCTTCTACTTTGGAAACAGAGGCAATTATGCCTTTAGATAAAGAATATTTAACAATAACTTCTCCTTATGGAAAGAGAACTGACCCTTTCACAAATCAAGATGCTTACCATACCGGAACTGATTTCTCAGGAATAAACATAGAAGGTGCGAATGTATATGCAATCATGAGTGGAATTGTAGTAGAGTCAGTTACTAGTTCAGAAACAACAGGACTAGGAAATCACATCATCATTGACCATAATGGGTATCAATCTATTTATGGACATCTAAAAGAGGCTCCTTTGTTTAAAAAAGGCGACTCTGTTAATCAAGGTGATATAATTGGTCTAGTCGGAAGCACTGGAAGAAGTACAGGCCCTCACCTTCATTTAGAAATTGCTTTAGATGATTTAAGGTTTGACCCTATGCTCTTCTTAACAAAAAATAGAGGGAATGAATAAATTTGATTGATTTTATGATGATATATGGATTAGTGTTTATTTTAGGCCTAGTCCTAGGAAGCTTTTACAATGTAGTTGCCTTGAGAACTCTGAGTGGGGAAAACTTAGCTTTTCCCCCTTCTCACTGTTCTAATTGCAACCATCAATTACACAAAAAAGACCTTGTTCCAGTATTTAGCTGGCTGTTCTTAAAAGGAAAATGTAGATATTGTGGAGATAAAATCTCTCCTATTTATCCAATTGGGGAATTATTGACAGCAACATCCTACACCATTATTTTCCATCAATTTGGGTTAACTATGGAAGGCCTCATTCAACTAGTCTTCATTACTGTTATGATTTGGGCTACTATGACTGATTTGAAAGCAACTATGGTGCCCGATAGATTTGTAATCATTGGAATCATTTCAGTCTTTATATTGAGAGCCATTAATGGAGTGAACTTAGTTCACTATTTGATAAGCATGTTGGTTGCTTTTGGTGTCCTTCTATTCATTTTAATAGCAAGCAATGGTAAAATGGGTGGAGCTGATGTTAAATTATATGCTTTGATTGGACTGGCAATTGGCTGGCAAAGTTCATTAGTAAGCTTATTTTACGCTTCCATAATCGCTATCTTATTCCAGATTCCCGGGATTATTAAGAACAAAGGAATTGAGAGAAAGCGAGAGATTCCCTTTATTCCTTTTATCACATTAGGTGTATTGTGTACCTATTTCCTAGAGATATTTAATTTAGTATTATAAAACAAAGTAGGGAGGTCTGAATTTGAAAGTAAATAGAATTTATCAGATAGTGGCAATCATTATGATTGTCGTTCTGTCATCTGTCATATTGTTTATTCCAAATCCGATAGGACAAAAATATCCTTGGACTTATCAAAATATCCAAGACAAGAAAAAAGAGTTAATTTCAGTGAGTGAAACCTTATCTGACAATGAACGCAAGATACAGTCTTTAAAACAAAATTTGCAAGATTTAAAGAAAAGAGAGAAAGATTCTGCTGAAGAGGTTTCCCAATTAAAGAAAGGAATGAAAGATTCTGACCTTCAGATAGACATTCCTTCATTTTTAATTACTTTAGAGCAGAAAGCTTATGAGACTGGAGTGGATTTATTAATTGGATATAATTCTTTAATAACAACAAAAGGCTCCAGTTCCACTCAGGACCCGACACTTGATGAAAATGGTGCTCCTGCTGAATCTTCTACAGAAGGTGGAGTTGTTGACGAAAAAAGTGAACAAGGAACCCCTCAAGAAAATAAAGCTTCTGAAAAAACTACTGAGGGAATCAAAGTGAATGAATCTACTACCAAAGAAAATGGAGATTCTGAAAAAACTACTAAAGGAACCGAAGTAAATGAGTCTACTACCAAAGAAAATGGTACTTCCGAGACAACTACTAAAGGAACCGAAGCAAATGATTCTACTGCTAAGACGGAAGACTCTAAAGATGGAGAAAACAAAGAAGAGGATAAAGGTCCAAAAATCGACAACAACGTTAAAATTCCTACTATTGATTCAATTGATGTTACTACAATTCCAATTGAAGTAAAAGGAACATTCTTCAAAGTAAGAGATTATCTAAAATTCTTAGATGAATTAGGGTTAATTGAGCCATCTTCAGTCAAGATGACAACTGATGGGATGGAAGTAACTGCAGAAATAACATTAAATATTTTCCATTGGAAAGGGGTGGACTAACATTGAGTAGATTTAAGTTTAAAGAACTAGGGATTGATTTAGGAAACAGCACGATTAAAATAGCTACAGTAGATAAAATTCATACTAGAACTTCTTCTATGATACCTGTTTTAAATAGACTTGGGGCCCACGAAGTTTACTCAGTAGACTGCACTCCATACTCTCCAGAATATTTCTCTTTCTTAAAGTCTTGTTTGAAACAATTCTCTAAGAAGTATAAATTAAGAAATATTTCCCTTAATATTACGATTCCTTTAGACAACTTAGAGAGCCATATCCACTTTTTCGACATGCCTATTGTTGATAAAAAACTTTTATCAGATGGGGTTTCTTACGAAGCCGAGCAATTAATGGACTCTGAGTCTATTTACAATTCAGAATACACGTGGAAAATAAACGAAGAGAAATTGGAAACTAAGGAGTATGAAATTCTTCTTGCTACTTTATCAAAATCTCTAATTAATTCGCTGGCGTCTTTCAAAACAATTAACTGGAAAGTTAATAGACTTATTCTTCAACCAGTTCTTTTAGAAAGATTTACAGAAAACAATGATGTTATCATTGATTTTGGACATCTGTCAACTAGAGTGTACCTATATAAAAAAGGACTACTATCAGAAACAGAGTTAATTAATATTGGAGCAAAACAGCTCATTGAAAAAGTTAAAATTTATTTAGACAACCATCAAATTCAGGATGTTTCAGCACAAGAAATAATAAAGCATGTTGCTATCAGAAATAAAAAATGGGAAGAAATTGTTCATATTCCTAAATCTAAGGGGCAAGAGAATTCCGAGTTTGTTGAAGAATCCTTGGATAACTTAAGTGATACTGTCAATAAGGATTCTGATGAAGACTCCAATTTGACTAATGCTGACTTAGATAGCTTTTTGATGGATCTTGGGTCTGATAATTCAGACGACCAAGAGAAAGTTGTAGAAGTTGCTAAAAAAGAAGATTTAAATGAGACTTTAGATGAGATTGATAGTTTCTTATCAGACCTTAATATTGTTCCTAACCAAGAAGATTATAAATCATTCAATGAACCCAAATTAAAAGAACATAAAAAACTAGAATTACTAAATGAAGAAGAATCTGAACTTTTAGAAGAAAAAGGCGAACACCCTAGTGAGATTGAGTTATTTGATGAGGAATCTAAAAAAGAAGATGAATATGACGAGGATTTACTAAGAGAGCTTTCTTTTGTCATTGATGAAGATATAAACAGCATGGTTACTGAAATAAAAAGAGCCATAAGAATGTTTGAGTTAAAAACAGGACAAAGTGTAGATAATATTTATTATTTTGGACAAGTTTCAAAAATGAGTATTTTGACTTCTATTATTGAATCAGAACTAGAAATGAAATTAAAGCCAATTGAAATATTAGACATGGCTGAAGAAGGATTGGTGTCACTTTATAGCATAGCAAGTCTTGCTTCTATGGATCCTAAATTGAAAGATAATACTGACTTTAGTAAACATATTAAACCAAATATTGATTATAATTCAGTTATTGTGATTTTATTGACATTGGCTTTAAGCACTGGGCTAGCATTTAAATTAATTAGTGATAAATACCAAGAAGAAATTAGCAATCTTAATAGTATTGCTCCGACACAACAACAAACACTTATGAAGTTAAATGATGATATTTCTTCCCTTAACTCCAGCATTGCTGATTATGATTCATTTATTGAGCGAACTGACGCCCTAAAGGCTCAACAAAAATGGTTGTCTGATGTGCTTTTTTTACTTCCAGATAGAACTCCATTAACAATTGCTATCCATGATATAGCAATATTGGATGGACAAGTAACAATAAAGGGATATTCCTCAGATTACTCTAGCATTGGGTTCTTTGCTAATAAATTAGAAGATATAGCCAAAATAGAAATTAAGAGCATAGATGAATTTAATCCATCTGATGGAAATATATATTCAGTCACAATGGATACCCCAGAATTAATTAGTGATAAGTATAAGATTGAAAAAGAATTTACAATTACTTTATCTTATGATGGTCCATTGCTAGACCATTAAGGGGGTTTGTAAATGATGAATAAAAAGGGGTCAACTTATGTAGAATTACTTGTAGCAGTATTTGTTTTATTATCTATTACAATTATAACTACAAATATTATTAATTATGTTGCCAGAAACAATCAAGAGATTAAGATACAAACAGCACTTACGCAGGAAATGCAAGCTCAAATTGTAGGTATCTATCAGATGGACTGGGATAACTTAGAAAGCCAAGAGATTGAGACTCCTTATGGTAACATTTCAGTTTCCTATGAATTAAGTGAAACAGACTTTAATACTAATAAATTAGAAGTAACTTTTTTGCATAATGAAAACAAAGTCACTTATCAAATAGAAAGGAGTGAGTACTATGATAAATAACAAAAGAGGATTCACTATTATTGAATTACTCATCACAATTACACTCACCCTCTCTATTGTTTATGGGGCTTTATATATCCCAATACAGTTCTTTAAGGAATATAATGACTACTCTGCTGTTTCTGAAAAAGTAATAGATATAAACACATTAAGAGCTACTTTAACAAAAGACTTGTACTTGCCAAACATTGAAAAAATAAATGAATCTCAATTGAAAATCAATAATAACATTTACTCATTTACCGAAACTGGGGTTTACCGGGAAAAACTAGACAAAAAGATTCAGTTGACTGAGACACCCTTTGAATACGAGCTGACTCCTTCTGAACTAACTATTTACAATGAAAATAATCAAATCAAGTATAGTTTGAACTCTCTGAGCTTAGAGCGAGGTGACAGCAATGTTGAATAAAAAAGGGTATGCAACTATTGGTATTATTTTGTCAGTCCTATTGGTGGTCCTGCTTATTTCTCCTTTGTTCTTCCAACAAATCATGAACACAAGTGTCAAGATGAAAGAGGATACCCAAGTCCTCCCAGCGTACTTAAAAAAGAGAAATGCGTTTGAAAGATTACATGGAATGTTATCTGAAAATAATTCTTTAGATGGCACAGTTAACTTTGAGGACTTAGAGGAAACCTATGAGCTTGAAACAGTAGCAGTAGAGCTTGAAGACGAAGTATTAAATAATGAATTGTCTTTTACTATTAATAACGCTACAGACATTGCAATCGAGTTCAAAACCACTACTTTGGGAGAAAATCCTTCTTATGATGTTTACCTCATGTTGAATGGAAAAATCATTCAGCAAGTAGACGACTTAACAGAAGATGCTAGTATAAATATAAGTAATGAATTTGTTTATAATAAAGAAACGGGTATTTCAAACTTTGGAGATTATGAACTAGTAATCAGCAACTCAAATATTAATGTAGATACAAAAATTTCTTATAGCAAATTAAAGTTCAGAGAAGTCCGTGTAAATAATGGAGAATTCAACATTACAATAAAAGACGGAGTCAATGGAAAAGAAGTAAAGTTCAAATAGGAGGTGAATAAGGCTTGTTATATTCTTATAAAGGAATCAATAAAGAGTACAAATATAAACGTGGCATGATTGAAGCTAAGTCAGATGTAGAAGCAATTAGCAAAATCAAAGAGACCGAAGATGTTATTGTTCTTGTTGGTTTAACAAGAACATCTAGCAATAAAATGCTAGTAAATATCCGTACTTCTCTAAACAAGCAATTAGAAATTGCTGAAAATAAATTAAATGAACAGACTAAAAAGCTTATTCGTAAAGATAGAGAAAAAAAGCTTAAGAAGAAAACTGTAGATAAAGAACAAGATGATTCATTAGCTAATAGAAGTCCTATTTTAAGAGGAATCAATACTTTAGCGAATAAGCTGAAAGCTATTGAAATCAAAATGCCTAAAAAGAGCAGTAAAAAGATTGTGATAGAAGAAGATATGTTTGAGAACCTACAAAATATGTTCAAACAGGCAGAATCCTTAGAAGCAATAAAAAATACTGACTATAATAAGGAGATTATTCGTGCTGAAGAGTCTCTTTCAAGCCAAAAAGTCAAGAAAGCTCCTCTCCCAAAAAAGAAAGATAAAAACGAGGGGAAGAAATTAGATTGGTCTTTACTAGAGACAAAAGACACTCCTGAAATAAAAAATAATATGAAAATAAAAGTTAAGCAGAAAGAAATAATTATGATGACAAGGCGTCTACATATCATGCTTTCTTCTGGTGTGCCTTTATTGTCCTCACTGGAATCAATCAAAAACACTTCAAGCGAAAAACTTGCACAAGTATTAGAATCCATCATTTCAGACGTGCAACGGGGAATTACTTTCTCAGAGGCGCTATCTAAGTTCCCAAGACTATTTGACACTACTTATATTGCTCTTATCTCTATTGGAGAAACCTCAGGTACCCTTGAAAAAAGTCTTGAAGATGTATTGAGAGTAAAAGACCAAGAGCAAAAAGTAAAAAGAAAAATTAAGGTAGCATCAGTTTACCCAGCAATAATTTCTATCGTTTTAGTCGTGTTTATGATTGCCGCCAACTTATGGTTTATTCCTCAGTTTAAAAACCAATTTGAACAGCAGGGATTACAACTTCCTGCCTTTACTCGAATAGTATTTAAAATTTCTGATTACTTTGCTTACATTGCAATTGGACTGGGAATTCTTATTGCTATCTTTATAGTGCTAAAAAGAAACATACCAGAAGTTAATTATATGTATCGAAGATATTATGATAAATTGAAGTTAAAGTTTCCAGTCATTAAAAAGTTAAATAATGCATCTTACATGTATTCTTTTGCAATCAATATTTCTTTAATGCTTAAAAATGGGATTAGATTGAGTGATACACTCACTCTTACTGGTAAAACTATTGATAATATTTACATTCGGAACGAAATAGAGGAAATTGGGCGACTCATGGTTCAAGGACTCACTTTCTCAGAAGCCATTAGCCAACAAGAAGATTTTGACTCCACGCTCACCAGTATCGCCATGACAGGGGAAAAATCAGGCCGTATGGCTTTTGCCCTTCAACAAGTAGCTGAATATTACGAACAAGAACTAACAAGGCAAATTGACTCTCTCCTTGAAATGGTTCAGCCCGTAACCTTACTTTTAATTGGATTAATTATTGGGCCAATTATTATTGCTGTATATCTACCAATTCTGAATATGTCTAGTGGAGCAGGAATCATTTAGATAAACTAAGAAGACTATGGAAGCATAGTTTTCTTTTTTAGACAAATGAGTAATCAACTCTACATTCTACTTAATTGGTGCTTATAAAGAAAGTGTCAAAATCATTTGAGTGAGGTGATATTATTGTATAAACAAAAACGAAGGAGAAATATTTGGTAAAAAAGATAGATAAAAAAGCTTTTACACTAATTGAAGTTTTAGTAGTAGTTGCTATTATTGGAATACTTGCCTTGTTAACCGTGCCTAGATTTATAGGTCAAACACAAAAAGCTGAACTTGTAAGGATTTAACATGATGTCAAGGCAATGGAAAAAGAAATTGGGCAAGAGTTCATTAATAAAGATGATGGCTTCAATGAATAGGAAAGTAATAGCAAGGACCTTAATCAGTTGGTTCAAGACAAGGAGCTTTTTGAAAATGAAGGTATTGCTACAGAGATAGATTCTACAGATGGAACTTACAAAGTAATTCCCGAAGAATATAAGGCTAAGATAAATACTAAATTGGAAGGCACATTCTATGCAAATAGTGGTGGAAAAGTATATTATGAACATTCAAAACTAATGAAACTAAATGCCATAGAAAGCCTAATATCTACTAATGAAAAAGCAAAAACCGTATATGACCAATGGTCAGAAAAGTACATTATCACAACCAATGCTGGCACGTTCGTTAACAGTAGCGAAGATTCATCGGTAATAACTGTCACAAGCGAATCACAAGGTTATGGTATGTTATTAACAGCTACCGCTAAAAATGGTACTGAAGAAACATTCGATAAGCTATATAACTATTATATGAACAATCGAGGCCATAATACAAACTTAATGGCATGGCAACAAAAGTATACAGGCGGTAGTGTCGAAAATGATGATAATAACGCAACAGATGGTGATATATTTATTGCTGAATCATTGATTCAAGCAGCCAAACGTTGGCCAAATAAAAAAATAGAATATGCAACACAGGCCAAAAATATATTAACTGATATTTTGAAATACAATTACAATGAAGAAATTGGTATATTGACCGTAAGTAATTGGGCCACAAGTAATACCAAAGAATGGACCGTATTTAGGACAGCAGACGTAACGCCCGTTTTCTTCAAACATTTCAGAACATTAACCGGCGACCAAAACTGGCACAACATTTATACTAATATGATTAAATACACAAAAGACGTAAGCTCATCAACTAAATCAAATTTAGTGCCTGATTTTATTAATGTAAAAGATGGTAAAGGTGAACCCGTAGATTACGCTGTTATGGGGGATAATGAAGCTTCATTCTATGGTTGGTCCGCAATTCGGGTCCCTACCATGTTATCATTTGGTAGACTTTCTAGAGAAGTAACTCAATTAGTGACACCAATGATTAATTTTTTAGGAAAAGAAGAACCATTATACGCATTGTATAATTTAGATGGAACACCTGCTGTAAATTATTCATCAAAGGCTACACTTGATGCATTAAACTATGCCCAGTATAAAATACAAAACAAAGATTTACCAGATTATAATTTACCAAATGGTGGTTATTATACCGATACATTATACGCACTATCTCGTGTTGTAAAATAATCAAATTAAGAGCAGATATTAAATCTGCTCTTTTATAATATTATCAAATCAGGACAACTGCATATTGTGGAATTTTGCACATTCTCAAATTATTCTTTTTTACCTTTTTCCGCAAAATAGATGTGGTAGTACGTTTAACCTAGTTGCTAACAAAAAAATAATGAATATTCGTTACCTTTTTTATTATGTTATTAATTGTATAACAACATTGCAAATTAGTATATAAAGTGATACAATAATGTTCAAAGATATGGTAAACTATATTTGTAACAAAAAACAAATAATCATTTTATAAATATAAAGGAGAACTTATGGAACAGATTACAGACCTCATGTGGTGGACGATTGGTGTTATCGTTATCGGAGCATTACTGATTAGGAGAGGAAGTGTTCTTGCGAAAGTAAAAATGCTCGCAGATAAAGATAACGTTAAGGGGGTTGAGACGGCAGATGGATATATTGTCGCCAAAATTCGTGATGAAGATAAAACTAAAAATAAATCCACCATATATATCTTTCTTACTAAAAATGCTGATGGGACATTGACCATTGACCATGCAAAAGAGGTTGAAGGTGACGGGCCAGCTTTAGCAGATAGTACTGGAGAACTTTACATTCCGGATAAAGTTAATGGATTAGATATTACAGTGATAAAAACTGCACCATTTGAAACATCAAATTTTAGTAAGCTAAAACTACCAAAAAATCTTAAGACAATTGAACCCAAGGCATTCGTAACTTCTTATTTTAAAGAGGACCTAGTTTTACCTGAAAGTATTGAAGTGATTGGAGAACTGGCTTTTTATTCAGCGAAATTCAGTGGTAAGCTAATATTGCCACCAAAACTCAAAGAAATAAGTGAGTCCACTTTCTTCAACTCTAAATTTACAGGGGAACTGTCTTTACCTGAAAATATTAAATCAATTGGATCGTATGCTTTTCAGCACTCAACCTTTACAGGGGAATTAAACCTACCTGAAAATATAGAATATATTGGTAAAGGTGCTTTTGAGAAATCGACTTTTACTGGAACATTCAAGTCAATAAGTAACTTGAAAACGATTGATAGCGGTGCTTTCTATAACTCTAAATTTACTGGTGACTTTAAGGGGTTTGAATCTCTTGAAACGATAGGAAATGTAGCATTTATGAAATCAACCTTTAATGGAAGATTTGTGACACCTTCAAGTTTGAAAACAATTGGTCGTTCTGCTTTTAAAAACTCTAAATTCACTGGAATTTTAAATTTATTTAACAGATTAACGGTTGAACCGGAGGCATTCTATAATAGTTTATTCACACAAGTAAACAACCCAAGGAATTTACATACAACTAAAGAATTAATTATGCCACAAGATTCAATATGGCATACAGCTATACGCCTATCAACTGGAGAATTTTACTCAAATCCAAGCTAGTAAAAGGGAAGGTAAATAATAATCGAACAGATTACAGACCTTATGTGGAGGACGATTGATGTTATCGTTCTCTAGGGCATTGCTGATTGGGAGTGGAAGTGTTCTTGCACAAGAAAACATCCTACCAAAAATCTCTCAAACATTTGTGAAAATGATAGAAGGTAAAGATACCAACGCTAAAATAGCATATGGTTGACATTATCTAGCAAATAATTTTACATTAAACATCCCTGCAAATCTAATTCTGCAAGGCTGTTTTCTTTATGATAGAAGATGAGAGATGAGAGAAGATATTTCATTTAAATAAACGGGTAAGCATTGATATAATAGAGCTAAAGGCACTCTACATTCTACTTAATTGGTGCTTATAAATAAAGTGTAAAAATCATTTGAGTGAGGTGATATTATTGTATAAACAAACAAGGGAGAAATAGATGATAAAAAAGATAGACAATAAAGCTTTTACACTAATTGAAGTTTTAGTAGTAGTGGCTATTATTGGAATACTTACCTTGTTAGCTGTACCTAGATTTATAGGACACACACAAAAAGCTGAACTTGTAAGGATTCAACATGACATCAAGGCGATGGAACGAGAAATTGGAGCAGAGCTTATCAATAAAGATGATGAGTTCGACAGTTGGGAAGATAACAATAAAGACCTTAATCAGCTAGTTCAGAACAAAAAGCTCTTTGATAATAAAGGTGTTGCTAAGGAGGTAGAGTCTACAGATGGAACTTACAAAGTAATCCCTAAAGAATATAAGGATAAGATAAATACTAAATTAAAGGGAATATTCTATATAAACAGTGGTGGAAAAGTATATTATGAACATGGAAAAATGCCAGGGTATTCTGATGAAGAAATAGAAGATAAAATTAAACAAGGTTTCATTCCAATTGCTACAGCAGAAGAGCTTAATAATGTAAGAAGAGCAACTTTAGAAACATATGGAAAAGGCACTGAGTGGGAAGGCAAGTATACTGGCGGGCTTGATAAGAAATATGTTCAGGTTAAGAATATTAACCTATCAATATATTCAGAAGAAGGCTGGGCACCGATTGCCACTGGTTCAGCAAACTTCACAGGAACTTATGATGGCGGAAACTATGTCATCACTGGATTAGAGGTTAAAGGTGATAGTAAGGATTCTCAAGGCCTATTCGGGCGTACTAAGGGAGCTACTATTCTTAATGTAGGTTTAATAGATAACAAGGTAACAGGCCGATTTTCCGTAGGAGGGCTCGTGGGTTATGCTTACGAGAGCACCATAGAGAACTCTTACGCTACAGGTCAAGTAACAAGCCAATATTTTGTAGGCGGACTCGTAGGCAGGGCTGGCGCCAGCATCAAGATAAGCAACTCTTACGCTACG
>SAAR01000039.1 GCA_009916335.1 Erysipelotrichia bacterium
GAAGATACTCGTTTAAAATATCGCTATTTGGATATTAGACGTGATTGTATTAAGAAAAATTTGATTTTACGTCATAAAGTAACCATGTTAGTGAGAAACTACTTATCAGATTTAGGCTTTTTAGAAATTGAAACACCGATTTTATGTAAATCAACACCTGAAGGAGCTAGAGATTATTTAGTCCCTAGTCGTATTAGTAAAGGGGAATTTTATGCATTACCACAATCCCCACAACTTTATAAACAACTGTTAATGGTTGGAGGAATGGAAAAATACTTCCAGATTGCTCGTTGCTTTAGAGATGAAGATTTGCGTGCGGATCGTCAAAGTGAATTTTCACAGATTGATATTGAAATGAGTTTTATTGAGGAAGAAGATATTTGGCAAGTAACAGAAGGATTGATGAAAACGATCTTTAAAGAAATCAAAGGAATTGATTTAAAACCTTTCCAAAGAATTCCTTATGATGAATGTATGGCTCGTTATGGTAGTGATAAACCTGACTTGCGTTTTGCTTTAGAATTACAAGATGTAAGCAATTTATTTAAAAATAGTGAATTTGCTGTTTTTAAAGATGTACTAAATAACAAAGGAATCATTCAAGCTCTTGTTTTAAAGGATAAAGCTGATAAATTCTCTCGTAAAGAGTTGGATAAATTACAAGAATATGTGCGTGTCTATGGGGCAAAAGCATTGGCATATTTAAAATATAACAATGATGAATTTAGTGGTTCGATTGCCAAAGTTGTAAGTGAAGAAGAAAAAAATAGCTTAAAGACTTATTTTAATGTATCTAACAATGATTTAATCTTTATGATTGCTGATAAGAAAAAAGTAGCACAAACTTCATTAGGGGCATTACGAAGTAAATTAGGGCATGACTTACAATTGATTGATGAAAATCAATATGCGTTTGCATGGGTAACAAACTTTCCTATGTTTGAATATGTGGAAGAAGAAGATCGCTATGTAGCAGCTCATCACCCTTTTACTTCTCCTAATTTAGAGGACGTTGATAAATTGATGAGTGATCCTGAACATTGTTATTCAAGAGCGTATGATCTTGTCTTAAACGGATATGAGTTATTAAGTGGTTCCATTCGTATTCATGATCGAAAATTGCAAGAAAAAGTATTCGCCGCAATTGGTATGAGTATGGAAGAGGCACATGAAAAATTCAGCTGGTTTATTGATGCGTTCAAATATGGTACGCCTCCTCATGGTGGGGTTGGTATCGGTCTTGAAAGATTAGTGATGATTTTAGCGGGAACTGATAACATTCGTGATGTGGTCGCTTTCCCTAAAACAGCAAGTGCTTCAGATTTAATGAGTGAAGCACCAAGTCCAGTTGATGCAAAACAATTAGAAGAATTAAATATCACGATTAAAAATAGCGATGAAAGTTAAGGACATCATTTTTATGTATATGCTTTAAATAGGTAATAAGCCAAAAAAATATGAAAGTCAAGAGTATACATATTAAAAAAGCTTGCTATAATATAAGTGTCCAGAAGTATTAATTTTTCCGACATTTTGAGATAAGGGACATCGGACGTTATACATTGGTGTTGAAGACCTTTGCATTGCTTAGGGATCCTAAGAATGTATGCAGATATCCCACCTGTATATGCAGGGGAAAAGTCTCCTTCTGGACTTAATAGATAAACAAAATGACTATCCCTTAAATAGTCATTTTATGCTTTATAGGAGAAGTTATGAAAAGAATCAATATTGAAGAAATAGGAAATATCCATATTGCACATGTAGAAAACAAAGAAGCAGCCACTGGTTGTAGTGTTGTTATTTGTAAAGAAGGGGCCGCTTGTGGTTTAAGTGTTGCAGGAGGTGGTCCTGCTAGTCGAGAAAGTGAACTATTAAAACCTGTCGCTGATGCGAACGTCATTCATGCGATCTTATTGAGTGGAGGGAGTGCTTTTGGTTTAGATGCAGCAGGAGGTGTGATGGCTTATCTTGAACAACAAAATATCGGTTTTGACACTGGGATTACAAAAGTACCTTTGGTTTGTCAATCGTGTTTGTTTGATTTAAGCGTTGCTGATAAGGATATACGCCCCGATCAAACAATGGGTTATGCCTGTGCAAAAAAAGCTTTATCCTCGCATCATAATGAATGGGGGAATGTAGGTGCAGGTTGTGGTGCTAGTGTTGGGAAACTAAAAGGTATGGAATATGCGATGAAAAGTGGTATAGGCTCTTATGCGATTCAAATAGGTGAATTAAAAATAGGGGCAATGGTTGCTGTAAACGCACTAGGGGATATATATGATTATCAAACAAACCAAAAAATTGCAGGTTTATTAAATGAGCAGAAAGATGGTTTTCAAGACAGTGTGAAAGTGATGGTTGAATCCTATAAAGAAATGGCGTTATTCAACACAAATACAACTTTGGCGATCATCATCACAAATGCTCAATTCGATAAGACAAAGATGAATAAAATAGCTGCAATGGCACAAAATGGGTATGCTAGAAGTATCAAACCAGTTCATACAAATGCAGATGGGGACAGCATTTATGCAATGTCTTGTGGCAATGTAAAGGCTGATATAAATGTAGTAGGTACATTAGCAGCTGATGTCATTAGTGAAGCGATTAAAGATGCTATCTATCAAAGTGAAAGTGCGTATGGGTTAAAAGGGTATGATGAAATAAAACAAAAAGGAGTATAAACTCCTTTTTAATTGTTAAAAAATGGTCTTTAGATAAACATTTATAAAAAGCTTATAAGCCCATTTTTTGTCGATGCGATAGAAGCTAAACAGTGTAAATCATAGCCTTTCTCTAAGATATATCGATGTCCTTTTTGAAAGGCTTTTTCAATCACAATACCAACCCCTACAATTGTCGCACCACTTTGTTGGATAATTTGTTCAGCCCCTTTAAATGCTTCACCGTTCGCTAGGAAATCATCAATAAATAACACTTTATCACTTGCATTTAAATAAGTTTTATCTATACAAACTTGATATGTTTTATTTTTAGTGAACGAATGAACACTGGCACATAATGGGTTTTGCATGGTAGAAGGATTTGTTTTTTTTATAAAAATCATTTCTACGTTTAATTTCATTGCACATAATAAGGCAGGGGCAATCCCACTAGATTCAATGGTTACAACTTTAGTAATGCCTTTTTCTTTAAAGTGATCATAAAAGCAATCACCCATTTCATTAACTAGTTGTGGATCAATTTGATGATTTAAAAAGGCATCTACCTTTATAATATCTTCACTTATTAATGCTCCTGTTTCCCTGATAGCTTGTTTTAAATGTTCCATACTATTTCTCCTTTTTCCAAGTTGTTGCTTTTTCATCAGATAGCATCTTTAAAAAGTTATGCTGAGCAGAAGGAAAACGCTCATAAAGCTCATTCATCACCCTTTTTATTTCTGAACGTTTTGAATGTTGATCTTTAGGACATGTACTTTTTACAATGACAATCGCTTCTTTTTTGCTTGCTTTCATAATTTGTTTTTCCTGTAAATAAATAAAGGGACGAATAAAGGTAATTTGTTTATCTTCATATTGTATTTTTGGCTGAAAGCTATTCATTTTCCCACTATAAATAGCATTTAAGAAAAATGTTTCAATCGCATCATCACCATGATGGGCAAAGGCAATCTTGTTTGCGTTTAGTTTTTGTGCGATGGATACAATCGCCCCACGCTTTAATGAGGAACAACGACTGCAATCCACACTTCCATCTTCTTTAAGATAGTGTTGTAAAATGTCATAGATTGGAACATTTTCTTCGTAATAATCAACCTTTAAATCTTTTGCGTATTGTTTGATAGGTTCACTTTCCATATTAGGAAAGCCCATTTTCATATGTACAGCAATTAGTTTGAATTGTTTATTGGCAAACTGACGATAAATTGCTAACGCTTTTAATAGTAGCATGCTATCTTTGCCTCCTGATACGCCAACTACGATGACATCATCTTTCTCTATTAAATGAAAATCTTCATCACCTTTGCGTAAATATTTTAATATGTTTTGCATTTGTCTTTCTCCTTATACATAAAAAGGGGTTAAATCATCTAAGCGTAAACAACATAGACGTGTATATTCATCATTGTTCGCACAACCACAATCAATCGCAATTAATGTTGACGAATGAAGATCATCTTTATTATGCCAAATAGCATAAGGACGCACATTCTGATAAAAAATACTCATTGTATGACCGAAGATGACAACACGATCATCAAAGAAATGTTGCTCTTTACCAACTCGATTCCACACAAAGTCAGCGGGTGTAAATAACTTCATCATGTCAGAATCAAGGTAAGCCTTTCCTGTTTTTAAAGAGAGGATTGCTGCTCCATGCACTAAATAATACATTTTATCTCTTACCTTTACATCTGCAATGGCTAAAGGTAAACTGCGTAAATAGGCTAACATTGCTTTTCTTTCTTTTCTAGTCAACTTTTCAAAAGCTTGTATTGTCTTTTCACAACCATTGCGATACCATCGAGTCATCACACTAACATTAGGAATGCCTTGTTGCAGTGTTTCGTAATACTCTAACATCATTAACTCATGATTACCCATCAATAAAGTCATATTCTCTTGTTGCATGATATATTGCAATAACATGATCCCATCATCACCACGATCGATCACATCACCTAATATATATAAATGATCACTTTGTTGAAAGTCGATTAATTTTAACATGGTAAAAAAGCGATTGCTTAAACCATGTAGATCACTCATTACATAAATACTCATTTTATCACCTGCTATGTGCAAAATTATACCATAACTTTGTGTTTTATGATGTGAAAAAATTAGTAAACATGTATTTATTGTATTTTGTGTTATAATATCACTGGTGATACAATGAATGGAATTTTAATCGTAAACAAAGAAGCAGGAATGACAAGTCATGATGTTGTTTTTAAGCTTAGAAAAATATTAAAGACTAAAAAAATTGGACATAGTGGCACTCTTGATCCTAATGCGACTGGTGTTTTAGTAGTGTTAGTTGGCAAAGCAACAAAAATATTACCTTTTATTGAGGATATTGATAAAGAGTATATCGCAACTTTAAAACTAGGAGAAAAAACATTGAGTGATGATATATGGGATCAAGTATTAGCAACGAAAGAAGTGGTACCAATCAAAGATTTTCCTTCTTTATTATCTTCTTTTAAAGGGAAAATCAAACAATTACCACCGATGATTTCCAGTATTAAAATCAATGGTAAAAAGCTATATGAATATGCTAGAAACAACGAATTTGTAGAGCGTCCTTTGCGTGATGTGGAAATTTATGAGATTGCATGTTTAGATGAAGAAGCATTAAAGTTTCGTGTCCATTGCAGTAGTGGAACTTATATTCGTTCATTATGTGTTGATATAGCAGAAAAAAGTGGCAATTTAGGTTGTATGTCTTCTTTAGTGAGAAGTAAAGTAGGACGTTTTAACTTGGCAGATGCTTATACTTTAGATGAAATTGCACAAGGAAATTATCAACTTCATCCCATCTATGAAATGCTTTCGCATTATGAAATGATTGAATATATGCCAATTGAAGATATTAAAAATGGGAAAAAGGTGAACATCAACAGTATCCATGATGAAGTGGTTATTACACATCAAAAAGAAGTGATTGCCATTTATAAACGTCATCATGATCATATCTTTGCATGTGTGAGAGGTCTTTACTAATGGAAATCATAAGGATAAAAGCAAATGAAGATGTAATAGTAAGTGAGGAATCAATCGCTTGTATTGGTTATTTTGATGGACTTCATAAAGGGCATTTAGCACTCATTGATCAAGTGAAAGCATTGGCGAATGACAAATGCATCAAAGCAGTTATCTGTTTTGATAATGATCCCTTTGTGTTACTACATAAAGTTAGTGAGCCTCGCTATATTACGCCTTTTCATGAACGAATGAGAAAATTGAAAGATTTAGGGATACAACGTTGTTATTTACTGCATTTTGATCAAATGATGTTGCATATGGATAAAGAAGCATTCATTGACAAAATTTTGGTGAAGTTAAAACTAAAAGCATTGATCTGTGGAGAGGACTTTCATTTTGCCTATCAAGGAAAAGGTGATATAGAAACCTTAAAAAACAGTGAAATTGCTGTTGTTGTAGTGAAAGAAAAACGCTATCATAACGAAAAGATTTCATCTTCTACCCTTGAAAAGTTGATTGAGCAAGGAAGAATGGAAGAATGCTATGCACAATTATCTCGACCTTATAGCATTTATGGAGAAGTTGTGCATGGGGCACATGTAGGTAGTACAAAATTAGGCTTTCCTACTGCTAATTTAGCCATGGAAGAAAACTACATCATTCCTAAAAAAGGGGTATATGCTGGATATGTAGAAATAGAAAACAAACAATATCCTGCGATGATTAATGTAGGGCATAACCCAACGATGAATTATCAAGAAAACACATCAATCGAAGCACATATCTTAGATTTTAATGAGAATATTTATGGTAAGAAGATTCGCTTTTATTTTCTTTCTTATTTGCGTGAAGAAAAAAAATTTAGTTCTTTAGAGGCTTTGATTGAACAGTTGCATAAAGATGTTGAACAAGTGCGTAACAGATAGGGTGTGAGTGAAATGAAATTAGAACTATTTAATAAAATTGATGAAACGATTACTTTATTAAAGATGAAGAAAGAAGATTATCAACAAATCAGAAAAGAGATTAAATATATTTTACTTGATGTATTAAATCGCAAGAATGACATGATTATGGACATTTCAAGTCGTGTAAAAAGTGCAGATAGTTTACGAGAAAAAATTATTCGCAATCGCTTGTATTTAAAGTATGATTCAAGTCATGAAATATTGGATAATCTAAGTGATCTAATCGGTTTAAAAATAGAGTGTCGCTTTATTGATGAAGAAAGACAAGTGTTTGAGATACTGAAGAACTACTTTCATATAAAAAATGAAGATCGCTATTATCATAGTGAGAAATATCCTTATTTGAAACTGGAGTTGGATAGTGAACAACCACAGATGCAAAGAAATGGGTTTACGATTTATCGTGTCGATGGATATTATGAAAGAAGTGATGAAAAAATTCGCTTTGAACTACAAATTAAATCAATGGTTAATAGTTTTTGGGGGGATATTGAGCATAACCTTGTTTATAAAACTACAAACTATTATGTATATGATGCCTTTATGAAAAATTTATTGTCCTCAATTAATGCCAATTTAGAAATCGTAGATAATCAATTACGCATTATTTATGATGAAATGGAAAATTCTGATCGTCATCAAATGGGACTTGTATCAGAAGAAAATTTTGAGAAAATGTTAGCGAAAGCAATCAATGATTTATTTACTGAAAAATTAAAGATGTCCATCGGTTTCACTATTAATGTTAAAAATACTTCCGATATTTTAGGACATTACATCTTTGTTAAAAACATTCGTGATGATTTAGGTAATCCTGAAAAGTCGACTTCCTTATTTACTGTGTTTAAGAAGATCAATAGTGTAGATATTGATTTTAGTGAGGAGATCGTCATGGAACAAGACTTTGTTTGTAATGATCCATTTAAACAAGAGATAGGAAATTATTTATTCTCACAATTAAACAGTGATTATGAATGGTATGTTTTCTTTCAGATGTTATTTGCCTTAGAAGATGGTAACAACATCGAGGACTTCTCATTATTTATGGAGATTATGAAAGATTACATCGTCGATAATTACTGGTTTAAAACGAGTTTTATGAAACTGGATATGGAAGATGCTATAAATGTACAAAATGAATGTTTGCTCTTTTTAGCAAAATCCTTATGTGAGATAGGTACGATTAAAATTATTTATAATGATAAACTTTTACAAATTCGCAATATTTTTACGATGTTTGTTGAGGAATTAGAAAAACGTGTAATCTCTTTCCATGATTTTGAGCATTATCAAGAAGCCTACTATGATGAATTAAAAAATGAGATTTCTTCTATTTTCTAACATATTACCTCCTGTTATTGCATACATAGTAGTAATAGGAGGTTTTTTATATGAAAAAACAGGCGATCGCATTCTTTACGATGTTTTCCTTAATACTTATGCTTTCCATCTATTACATCACATTGCCTAAAGAAACGACGAAAGTAGTCAAAGAAGATGTTTCTGTGATTGCTGACTTAGAACAAGAAAGTGAAAACAACAAAGAAGAGGAGGAAGAAAAAAACAACGATGTGATTTCTGATCCTGACGCTGATGAGGAAAGTAAAAATGAAGCGATTTTAAAAAATGAAACATTGAAGGAAAATGAGAAATTGGCAAACACATACAAACAGACGATTAGTGATATGGGTTATGAAAATAGTGTTGAAATTAAAGAAAAGACGATCTATGTAACATTACAGGGAGAACAAAATGAAAAGATAGCTAGTAAGGTGATGAAAACACTATATAAAGCATGTGAAAATAAATATTTTATTGAAGTTAGTTTTAATTCCAAATAAATATGGTATAATACATTTGGGTGATAAAAATGGCACAAGAATATTTAGCAACAGAAAATAAAGGTAAAGGATTAATCGCTATTTCTACCAATGTGTTTGAAACAATCGCAAAGATTTGTGTAGAAGATGAAAAAGATGTTGTTTTAGCAGATGCTTCTTATTTCAAAAATGCAATTAATTGCAAGATGGTAGATGGCAAATTAGTACTGAATCTAAATGTGAAAGTGAATTATAATGCTAAGGTGAACGATGTTTGTTCAAGACTACAAACACGCATTTATGATAGTGTGAAGCATATGAGCGATTGTGTGGCTGATACAATCAGTATTAACGTTAGTGGATTTACTTTCTAAACTATACTTTTGTATAGTTTTTTTTTGAAAGTAAGAGGGAAAACATAGGCATTGTAATACTTTTGTGGTAAAATAGATGTGTATATTTTTGGAGGATATTATGAATAGACATCAATTAAGAGAATTAGCAATGACTTGTCTTTATCAAAGTTTTTTATTAAAAAAAGATATTAAGTCAGTTGTCTTTGAAAATATGAAAGAAAAGAATGCTGTTGATCCTTTTCTTTATGCGATTACTATTGATGCATGTGCAAACATACATTATTATACGGATAAGATTAACGATGTGTTAAAAGATGATTGGACATTTGATCGTTTAGGGTATGTAGAACAAGCTATCTTAATAATGGCAGCAAGTGAATTGACATTTGAAACAGCACAAAAACCAATCGTGATCGATGAAGCAGTTACGTTAGCAAAAAAATACTGTGATGATGATACATACAAATTAATCAATGGAGTTTTAGATCGACTATGAAAAACCAGGTCTGGAGCATTTCAACACTGGTAAGATATTTAAAAAATAGTCTGGATAACGATATGAATATCCAGTCTATTTTAGTTAAAGGTGAAATTAGCAACTTTACGAATCATCGTAGTGGACATCTTTATTTTTCTTTGAAAGATAAGGGAGGGAAAATGAATTGTGTCATGTTTTCTTCCTATGCCAGTAAAGTTAAAATCGCTTTAAAAGAAGGTATGCAAGTTATTGTAAAGGCAAAAGTATCTTTATATGAACCAATGGGGAATATGCAGTTATATGTTAGTGAGATACAAAGTGATGGGTTAGGCGATCTTTATTTACAATTTGAAGCCTTGAAAGAAAAATTATTAAAGGCAGGTCTTTTTGCACAAAGTCATAAAAAACCTTTGCCTCTTTATCCTAACAGTATTGGTATTATTTCCGCAAAAAGTGGGGCAGCGATTCAAGATGTACTTGCTATTATTGCACGCCGTTGGCCAATTGCTGATGTGCGTGTCTACCATTCATTAGTACAAGGCGAAAAAGCAAGTGAAAATATGATTGCACGATTAAAAGAGGCTGATCAAAACCACCATGATGTGATTTTACTTGTGCGAGGTGGAGGGAGCTTAGAAGATTTATGGTGTTTTAACGATGAATTATTAGCCTACACAATTTATGAAATGAAGACTTGTATTGTGAGTGGCGTAGGGCATGAAAGTGATACGACGTTAGTTGATTATGTTAGTGATCAAAGAGCAGTAACACCAAGTGGTGCAGCCGAATTAATAACCCCTGATAAAGATAAGTTAAACGAACAGTTATGGCAGATAAAAAATCGACTTGCTACAACGATTCAACAAAAACTATTTAACGAACAAAAAAACATAGAGAGAATTGCTTCTAAAGCGATGTTTCAAAACAGTGAATATTTTATTCAAAACGATAAATTGAAATTGATGATGCTTGTAAAAAGTTTGTATAATGCAGAACAGTATGTACAAAGTAATCAGTTCTCCTTAGCTGTACAAAAAGAGGCTTTGTTTACTAGTATAAAACGAATTCAAAAAGAGAATCAGATGCATTTTCATCGTTTACTATCTTTACTAGATGCTTTTAGTCCTTTAAAGATTGTGGGAAGAGGATACAGTATTGCAATGAAAGAAGATAAAGTAGTCAGAACTGTAGATGATGTAAAAGAAAATGATGAAATTAGTATTATTGTTCATCAAGGAAAAATTGTTGCCAAGGTAGAAAAGAGGGAATATAATGACGCAAGAAAATAAAAAAAGCTTTAGAGAATCAATGAATCGTTTAGAGGAAATAGTTGCTTTACTAGAGAGAAATGAAATTGAATTAGAGGAAGCAATGCATTTATTTGAAGAAGGTTTACAACTTGTGAATGAATGTGATGTACAACTTAATCAATTTGAAAATAAAGTAGCTGCTTTATTAGAAAACTATCAAAAGGAGGAACATAATGAATAATCAATTTGAAACATTTTTAAGTCATAGTTTAGATGAGTGTAATGATGGGATTGTAAAAGAAGCTGCTTTATATGCTTTGATGAATGGTGGTAAAAGAGTTCGTCCTCGTTTGCTTTTTGCGTGTCTTGATGCCTATCGCACACCGATTGAAAAAGGAATGAAAGCGGCTGCGGCTATTGAAATGATGCATACAGCTTCTTTGATTCATGATGATTTACCTGCTATGGATAATGATACACTTCGACGTGGAAAACCTACTTGCCATATAAAATACGGTGAAGATATGGCTATTTTGGCAGGTGATGCTTTAATGATTGAAAGCTTTAAACTTGCGAATGATGCCACTTTAGATATTCATACTAACACTAAACTCGTTCATGAATTAAGCAACAACAGTGCATTAAATGGGATGATTTATGGACAGGAGTTAGATTTGTTGAATGAGAATAAAATAATTGAAAACGTAGAGGTTTTAGAAAAAACGCATTTCTTTAAAACAGGTAAATTAATTACAATGCCTATGGTCATGGCTGCATATATCGCTAAAAAAGAGGAAGATGTAAAAGTTTGGCGAGAAATTGGGGCAATGATGGGACTATTGTTTCAAATTCAAGATGATGTTTTCGATGTTACGAAATCAAGTGAAGAATTAGGCAAAAATGCGAATAGTGATATTGAAAACAACAAAGTAACCTATGTAACATTATTAGGGGTAGAAAAATGTCAACAATTGATTAGTGAATTGTATGAAAAAGCAGTATCACTATTAGATGAAATGATTATTGATAAGAATTGTATGCTTACTATTTTTGATTATTTATTAAAAAGAAGCAATTAGATTGGAGTGATGTATATGAAAGTGGAAAACATTAAAAGTCCAGCTGATATTAAAGATATGAATATCGAACAATTAAATGAACTTTGCGAAGAGATTCGCCACTTTTTGATTACTTCTATCGCTAAAACAGGAGGCCATCTTTCAAGTAATTTAGGGATTGTTGAAACGAGTGTAGCCGTGCATTATGTATTCCATTCTCCTTTAGATAAAATATTTTTTGATGTAGGTCATCAGGCATATGTACATAAAATTTTAACGGGACGTGCTAAAGACTTTGTTACTTTACGCCAATATAATGGAATGTCAGGTTTCCAAAAACGTTGTGAAAGTATTCATGATGTGTGGGAAGCAGGACATTCTTCCACTTCTTTAAGTGCCGCTTTAGGTTTTGCCATTGCTCGTGATTTAAACAATGAACATTATAATGTGGTGCCCGTCATTGGCGATGGTGCAATGGCAAGTGGTATGAGCTTTGAAGCATTAAATCAAATCGGTAGTGAAAAACGCAATATGGTGATTATTTTTAATGATAATGATATGTCTATATCTGGTAATGTTGGTGCTTTATCCAATGCTTGTACCCATTTGCGTGCTAATAAAGGCTATATTAGCTTTAAAAAAGATTTATCGAGTAAACTATCCACTTCTAAATTAGGAGATCGTGTTTTATCAGCTATGAAAGATATGAAGGATAACATCAAACATACGGTTGTTGATGCATCTATCTTCTCAGAGCTAGGTTTAGACTATATTGGACCTGTCAATGGCCATGATTTACAAGATGTAATCAAAGTTTTAAAAATGGTAAAAGACCATGAAGGACCAATTGTCGTACATATTATTACTAAAAAAGGAAAAGGGTATCGTTACGCTGAAGAAGATGGTGATGGTAGATGGCATGGTGTTGGTAAATTTAATGTGGAAACAGGTTGCCCACTAAGTTCACTCTCATACAATCATTTAGATTGGAGTTCTGTTTTAAGTGAATCATTATTGCGACTAGCAAAAACAAATCAAGACATTTTAGCGTTAACCCCTGCAATGAGCAAAGGTAGCAAGCTAGATAAATTTGCAAAAATGTATCCAGAGCGTTTCTTTGATTGTGGTATAGCAGAAGAACATGCGATGACTTTTGCCGCTTCTTTAGCATTAAATGGTAAACGCCCTTTTATTAGTGTTTATTCTTCTTTCTTACAACGAGCTTATGATCAAATCAATCACGATGTAGCAAGAATGGATTTACCTGTTGTCATTGGTGTAGATCGTGCTGGGTTAGTAGGGGAAGATGGCGAAACACATCATGGTGTCTTTGATATTTCTGCTCTATATGCAATTCCAAACCTTATTATTACACAACCAAAAGATGCGAAAGAAGCACAGAATTTAATGTATTCTGCGTTCCAACAAAACAAACACCCTTATATAATTCGTATTCCTAGAGGTAGTGTGGAATATACGCAAACATCTTTTGAACAAATTCCTTGTGCGACTTGGACACGTTATGATGTGAAAGAAAACCCACAAGTCGTCGTAATCACTTATGGACAAGATGTGGATCGCATTATCAATAAAGCAAAAATTAATGATTTAGCAATTAGTGTTGTGAATGCTCGTTTTATTAAACCACTAGATCAAGAGATGCTAGAAGCGTTATTAGCGAGTGATTTAGAAATTATCGTATATGAAACAGATATGCTTCATGGTGGTTTATCTACTGCTATCTTAGCTTTTAACAATGACCATGGTTTTGGCAAAGTGATTAAACGCATCGGTATTGAAGATCATTATGTTCCACAAGGTTCTTTACCACAACTTAGAAAAAGAGAAGGCATTGATTTATCAACGCTGTTTGATGAAATCATGAAATACATTCACTAGTATGAAACGTTTAGATATCTATTTGTTTGAACAAAGGTATGTACATTCTCGCTCATTAGCACAAGATGCCATTAAAGAAAGTCGTGTTAAAGTAAATGACAAAATCATTACTAAAGCGAGTTTTCAGGTGTGTGAAGATGATAAAATAGAGTTTATAAGCAAAGAGCATGAGTTTGCTTCTCGTGGTGGAAACAAGTTGTATTACGCTTTAAAAGAATGGCAAATTGATTTAAAAAATAAAGTGGTACTTGATGTGGGGGCTTCCACTGGCGGCTTTAGTGATGTATGTTTGCAAGAAGGAGCTCGTTTTGTCTATGCCGTTGATATTGGAAAAGAGCAGCTAATTGAACGATTGCGTAAGGACACTCGTGTTAAAAACATGGAAGGAGTCAACTGTCGCTATCTAAACAAAGCGATGTTTGAATATCCTATTGATTTTGTCTGTATGGACGTTTCCTTTATTTCTATTAAACTGATTGTCGATGCCATATTAAGTGTGGTCGATGCACCGTTCACTTTTGTCTTTTTAATTAAACCACAATTTGAAGCAGGGAAAGCAAACATCGGCAAAAATGGAATTGTAAAAGATAAAAAAGTGCATAAGCTTGTTTTGAGTGATTTTATTCATTATTTTAGTGAAAAAGGCTTAGGTATTGAACATTTAATGAAATCTAAAGTTGTTGGTCGTGATGGGAACCAAGAGTATTTAATTCATCTAACTAGTCAAAAAAATAACAAAGTATTCAATATTGATAACATTATAAAAGGTTAGGAGTGATTATATGATTCGTGAAATTTATGTAAAAAACTTTATCTTAATTGATGAATTGCATTTACAATTTGCTAATGATTTTTCTTGTTTTAGTGGAGAAACAGGAGCAGGGAAATCACTTTTAATAGATGCTATATCAATATTGTGTGGTGCTAGATGTTCTTCTCAATATATTCAAAAAGGAGCACAGAAGGCTTTTATTGAAGCAACGATTGAGCTTAGTGAAAATCATTTAGCCAATCAACTGATTCGTGAGGCAGGATATGAAATAGAAGATCATACATTTGTCATCTCTCGTGAATTCAATCAAGAAGGAAAAAGTGTGGCTCGTTTTAATCAGCGTGTTACAACACTTTCATTTATTAAAGAAATCATGCAGTTATTAGTGGATATTCATTCCCAACATGATAATCAATACTTGTTGAATAACAAGTTTCACTTATCTTTGTTAGATAGTTATGTAAATGAAAAAACATTGCTAAAAAATGTGAGAGAATTGTATCAACAATATCAAAAAGCGGAGAAAAAATTACAAACACTAATCCATGAAGATGCAAATCCTGATGATTTAGAATACTTACAATTTCAATTAAATGAAATGGAAACAATGAACATTAAAGAAAATGAAGTTGATGAATTAGAGATGAAACAAAAGGAAATGGCAGCTTTTGATAAAATTTCTTCTTCTTTAAGTGATGCAATTAGCACAATTGAAAACAGTCGTTATGAACAGCTTTATCATATACAAAAGCAATTAGATTTCATTGATGATGAGCAGGTGAGTAACGCAAAAGAAGAAATTATGAACGCTTATTACAGTGTTGATGAACAACTTTCTATTTTAAAAGATTATCAAAGCCATTTACATTTTGATGAACATACATTTAATGAAATACAAAGTCGCCTTTTCGATATTAATAAAATGTTTAGAAAGCATGGTGGTTCTTATAAAACATATATACAAAAACAGGAAAGTATTAAAGAACAGATCGCTTTCATTGAAAATCGACAAAGTTTTATTGATGAACAAAATAAACAAGTAGAAGAATATAAAAATGCGTTTTTAAAGGAAAGTAGAAAATTAAGTGAAGTGCGTAAGGAAAAAGCTTTAAACTTGCAACTAGAAGTACAAAAAGAACTTAAAGAACTACATTTGCCAAATGCTGTTTTTATGATTCGCTTTGATGAAAAAATGAATGCTAATGGAATTGATCAAGTAGAATTTATGATTTCCATGAATGTTGGAGAAGATGTGAAAGCACTTGCTAAAGTTGCATCTGGTGGAGAATTATCTCGTTTAATGCTTGGTTTAAAAACAATCTTCAATCGATTAGCTAAAATAGAAACTATCATTTTCGATGAAATTGATAATGGTGTCAGTGGTAGTGTTGCCTATGCGATTGGAAAGAAAATGTATACCATTGCACAACACGCCCAAGTATTTGCTGTTACCCATTTAGCTCCTGTGGCAGTATGGGCAGATCAACATTATTTAGTTGTTAAAAAACAAGATGAAAAACAAACAACGTCAACGATTTCTTTATTAGATAAGCAAGCAGTGATTCACGAGTTAGCGATGATTGCACAAGGTAGTCAAAGCGAGCATTCCTTATTAGCTGCAAAAGAACTCTTTGAGCGTTGTCAACAAGAAAAAAATTAAGAATAAAAGCTTTTATGCTTTTATTTTTTTATTTTACCACATTAGCACACAAACTAATGTTGGAGGTGTTTTATGAAGAAAAAATTGTCAATTATTTTATTTTTAATCCTTTTTCTTCCATTTTCTCTTAACCGTATTATCGCTAACAGTGAATTAATATTAGGTGGAGATAGTATTGGTGTGGAAGGTCAATATAATGG
>SAAR01000366.1 GCA_009916335.1 Erysipelotrichia bacterium
AAGAATTATAGCATTTATGGAAGTATGAAAGGCTTTTTTAAAATTCAATTTAGCTTAAATTGTGGGTTGTTTTTGGTAATCTGCAAGTGGCTCTATAAAATAGATTAAACTAATTGTACATTTAAGAATAAAATAACGCATCAACGACCTTTAAATTTATAATTATGGAATTTTATAAGCAATATATTTTATTAAAGAAAAAAGAATGGAACGAGGAATATCCAAAGGAGAATTTTTTAATAGATACTTTAGCTCAGCAACGGCTTGTTTTATACCTGTTGATTCTGCTTTTGTATACTGGCTTACTACATCCAATATCCACTGATTTTCTTTAAAAAACTTTCCTATGGCACGATAGCGCTTCCAAATATCTTTACATGTAAAGGTGTGCGAGTGATACACCTTGGTTTCTGCCACATAGGCTACTTTTTTACCATTCATGATGGCTCGTGCTGCGTACTCCATATCTTCATTGGTATTTAGCCCTTGTTTAAAACCGCCTACTTCTTTAAAATAACTCGCTCTGTACATCGCACAGCTATCAGAGCAAAAAAATGTTTTTATGCCAAGTTGCTTTAGATCCTCTTTAGACTTTATCCTAGATTGTGCAGGATAATTTGTCGTTCTTGCAAAAACTTCTATAGCATCTGCATTTTTGTAGGGAATTTGCCTTGCATAAGATACGACAACCGCTTCATCTTCAAATGCTTTTAAAAGTTCTGCTATAAGATGTTCATCATAAGGCATTGCATCTTGTGTCATAAAAAGATAAAAATCTGCTTCATGTTTTAATGCAATATTGCGAGTGTTGGCATGGTTGAACTCTTTTTTGTCTATGTTTACACTTGTATAGCTCCCGGGGATTGTATCACCTGAGTTGATGAGCACTATCGTTGGATCAACTGTTTGGGAGAGAAGAGCAGGAGCAAGCTTCCTAAAAAACATCTCGGGTGGATTTAAAATAGGAATGATAATATATATTTTGTTCAACATAAAGACTTCTACATCCTTCTCAAAAAAAGCTCGAATAATAGATCTTGCAGATAATATATGCCATTTTTCAAATCAATACTGCGGATGGGTAAAAAAATTGCTATTTGGGACAGACTCTATCATATTCTTTATTAAAAATTTATTCTTTCTTGCTCAACAACTAATGGCCTTTTTTTACTATAAGTATGAATAGAACCTACATATTCACCTATGACTCCTATGAAAAATAATTGAACCGATGAAAAGAAAAACAACCCAATTACAAGAGGTGCCATTCCTAAACTAAAAGAATTCCACATCACTACTTTCAAAACTAAATAAATTGTAGCAACACAGATACTCAGAACTGAAATAACAAAGCCTAACATCGTTGCCAATCGAAGTGGCACCATAGAATGACTAATAATACCTAGCATACCAATATCATATAATGTGAAAAAATTATTTTTCGTTATACCTCTTCTTCTTATTGGCTGATCGTATTGTATTTTACAGATTTTCAAACCTAAATCAGGTATTAATCCCCTAAAATAAGGATATGGATCATCAATTGACCTTAAAAGTTCAATTACTTCCCTATCAAATAAACCAAAGCCTGTAAAATTGTCAATTAAATCGATACTTGACAATTTATTGACTGTTTTATAATACAGAGTTCTTATTTTAAACATCATATGGTTTTCTTCACTTGTTTTTTTCACGCCAACAACACTTTTATAACCAGCTTCCCATTTTTCAAGAAATTCATGTATTAACTCTGCTGGATCTTGTAAATCAGCGACAAATAATATTGTAGCATCTCCTGTTGCTTGGAGCAATCCATAGTAAGGGGATCGTATATGGCCAAAATTTCTACTATTTACAATAATTTTTATATTTTTATCTACTAGTGCGAGTTCTTTAAGTTTAGCAACAGTTTTATCCGTTGACGCATTATCTATAAAAATATGTTCATATGAATACTCTGGATGTTTTAAAAAAACTTGTTTAATTAAATTTACACACTCATTAACATTTTCTTCTTCATTGTAACAAGGTGTCACAATACTTATTTTTTTCATTACTTTCTATCCCTTAAATACAAAAATTTTATTTAATACAAAAGATACTACAGCCAACGGAACCAATAGCAACAAGCCATTTATATACATATTCTCAAATCCAAAATGTTGAAACAGCCATAAAAAAAAGATATTTAATAGATAAATAACAATATAGACTGCAACAAATCTAAATATTAAACTATGGTCATTACTTTTAAAAACTATTTTTCCTATCGTTTTAAAATTAAACAATACCCCAAGTATAGTTGAAAGAAGTACTGCGTAAAAATATGCTAAACCTAAAAAAATGAGCAAAGCATATATGCTATTCCCAAAGACTGTATTTACTATTCCTACGGCTATAAATCTAATAACTTGCTTTTTTAACATAAGCTATTATTTTTTCAATCATATACTCAATAGCTTCATCACCCATACCAGGATAAAGTCCAATCCAAAAGCTATCATTCATAATCTTATCTGTATTAGGAAGATCCCCAACAGCTCTATAATCTTTTCCTTTTTCAAGTGCCTCAAACAGTGGATGTCTTAGCATATTGCCAGCAAAAAGGTTTCTTGTTTGGATATTGTTATTTTCGAGATATTCCACGAGTTCATTTCTTGTAAATTTTACACCATCGCTCAGCGTCATCATAAAGCCAAACCAACTTGGATCACTCAAAGGCTGAGTTTCTACTAAAGTCAACTCTTTAGTATCTTTTAATCCATCATAAAGCTTTTTAAAGTTCTCTTTTCTTTTTTCTACGAAACTTGGAAACTTTTCAAGTTGAGCACATCCGATAGCAGCTTGCATATCTGTTGCTTTAAGATTAAAGCCGAAATGGCTATAAACATACTTATGGTCATATCCTTTTGGTAAAGTTCCAAAACTCTGAGAAAAACGACATCCGCAAGTGTTATCAACACCACTTTCACACCAACAGTCTCGTCCCCAATCTCGCATAGAGAGCATGATCTTTTTAAGTAAGGGGTTATCAGTATATGTTGCACCACCCTCACCCATAGTCATGTGGTGTGGTGGATAAAAGCTGCTCGTTCCTATGTCTCCCCATGTACCTGTTGGCTTACCTTCATAGGTCGAGCCAAGAGCATCACAGTTATCTTCGATAAGCCATAGATTGTGTTTATCGCAAAATGCTTT
>SAAR01000367.1 GCA_009916335.1 Erysipelotrichia bacterium
CCCCTGGGCGAAATGCGCCTGGTAAGCAGAGTTTTTGAAATGTAAGGCCTTTGAATAAGACAAAAGGCTGCCTCATCGCTAACTTTGCAACAGTGCCGTCAGCAGTCCCTAGATATTCAAATTAGAGCACTTAAGAACGCGGGGGTAAAAGCCAACCGTATTTTTACGGACAAGGCATCGGGAAGTTCAGCTGCCAGGGAAGGACTTGAGCTGTTGCGCATGAAGGTGGAAGATGGAGATGTCATTCTGGTGAAGAAGCTAGACCGTCTTGGTCGTGACACTGCCGATATGATTCAACTAATAAAAGAATTCGATGCCTTGGGTGTGGCAGTCCGATTCATTGATGATGGGATCAGTACCGATGGAGAAATGGGGAAGATGATCGTCACAATTCTATCAGCAGTGGCACAAGCAGAACGTACTCGCATCTTTGAACGAACAAATGAAGGAAGAATTGAGGCCAAGTCTAAAGGAATTAAATTTGGCAGAAAACGGAAAATAGACAGGAATAAAATAAAATTTATGCATGATAAAGGAACTGGAGCAACTGAAATAGCTAAGCATATGGGTATTGCGCGTTCAACCGTATATAAAATTATCAATTCAGAACGTTCACCAATCAATGATTGATTATCTTACAACTGACAAGGTGGAATTGTGAGAACATTTGTTATAATTTGGACGATAGCTTTCATTGCGGTAATTGCTGTAATGTGTACAGTGGATCTTTCATTATATGTACCTTCAATTTACACCGTATTTAATAAAAACAAACCTTTAGTAACTGGTATTATATATATACTACTAATATCTATTTTTATATGGCTAATTGTAGCGTTATATCTTTTAAAAAAATACTCATTTAAAGTAGAGAAATTAAGTTTAGGCGGCGTTAATGTTCTGTTCAATGAAAGTGGTACGTTATATCGCAAAAGTATAAAAAATCATCTGGATTCAAAAAGAGCTATCTTTAAGTTGAAGAAAAATGTGGACGCATTCGATGAAGTTATCTCATCATATTATCAGACATATCAATTTATTAGAGATGAAATGAAACTATTGAATCCAAAAAAAGACAATGAGTTATATAATATTAGCAATGATATGTTAATGGTGTTAAATAAATTTTTAACTAAAAATCAAAATAATTATAAAAGATGGTATAAATATATATCAGATAAGGATGAAGTTATTGATGTTATAACTAATACACCATTAAAAGTTCACCTGACGCCTATAAATAAAATACAAAAGCAATACTATAACTACAGTAAAATATGTAACGATTTTAAAGTAGTAAATGATTTTTTCACATCACGGGTTCAACAAACATTTAACGTGAACACCACCAAATGGGATTGGTAACAAGTAAAGGGGAGTATCATACTCCCCTTTACTGTTTCTGCTAGCCATTACGCATTCTCATTGGGGTAGAAAAAACGTATTCGCACTTATCTTTATCTTGATATGTTAACTCAATCATTTTTCTAAGGTTTTCTGGGTTATTGTGTATCTGATCCCAGTTGACTATTGATATATATGACTTTTCACTCATCAAGTTATCGATAACTCTTTCAGGCATATATGGATATATTTCTTTATATGTTGTTCTGTCGTTGATTGTTATCCACTCGGTTATATTAGGATGAAATTCATTTTTTTCATTTTCACCATGACTGGCTCTAATGTTGTTTGTCCCTGTTGAAGGAAGATTTATAATAAAAATACCTGATTTGCCGTTTCTGGGACTATCCCTCATGGATGAATATAATTCCCAATCAACATGCTTTCTATTTTTAGTCTCAGTCCCAACGAGTAAAATAAGAGCGGATGTATCACGTAAATATTCATCCCTTATTATTTCTCTGATCTTTTGAGGTTCTTCTTCTTCATCAATGTCACCAAGTGATACCGAGCGATTCACAAAAATATCAAAAACATCATTCATTTTTTCAAGTTCGTTTTTGTACCATTGGTCATTAGCATGGTGGTAACTGATGAAAACTTTGTGCTTGGTCACGCTTTTTCCTCATTTATTCTCTGGTTTACGGATTTTACATCTTCATCCATACCGAGTAAAAGTCTTATAATTTATTTTTTCACACTAAGAGATACTCTCAACCACTGGATACAGTATAATCAGGAAGTGGCTACATTCTTCCAATTCAAATGAAGAGAGCAGACTTACATGCAATTCATCCATAATGATCTTGGTCAAAGAAAAAGAGGGGAGATTGTTGAAATCACCCTTACCAGTGGTGCAAATGTTAGACTAATGGATAGTTCTAACTTCAGTAGTTATAAGAATGGCCGACGACATTCCTACATTGGTGGGTTAGCAAAGCGCTCCCCCATAAGGTTACAGATCCCTTCATCAGGCCATTGGCATATTGCTGTAGATATGCAGGGATTAAGGGGGAGTACCAGGGCTTCTGTTCGCGTTCTTCCAGGGGTTCTTCCTGAAATTCAGGATAGGCCGTTAAGCGAAGTTCCTAGTCTGGTAAGAGATAACAGACCACCGTCAACAGCACAGAGCAACGAGATACATGACGTATTTATTTCGCATGCCTCAGAGGATAAAGATGATTTTGTTCGCTCTCTGGCAAACTCATTAATCAGTCACGGCCTTAATGTATGGTATGACGAAATGACGTTAAGAATTGGTGACAGCCTGAGACAAAAAATAGACAAAGGTTTAGCAAACAGTCGTGTTGGGTTAGTAGTTTTGTCTCCGGCGTTTATAAGCAAAGGTTGGACAAATTATGAACTTGATGGAATCGTCACTCGTGCTATTTCTGGTGAGCAAATATTGCTTCCCATATGGCATAATATTACAAAACAAGAAGTTGTCGATTTTAGTCCATCATTAGCAGACAAAGTTGCTCGTAGTACTGCAACTCATACAATCGATGAAATTGCTCATGAGATAGCCGAGCTACTGCATTCTCGTGGTTAATGTTTATCGAAATTCAAATAGCAAAACAAAAGGATCAATCAGCGATCCTTTTTTTATTTTTATGAATATCAATAAATTACATTCTTAACGTACGTTTTCGTTCCATTGGCCTTCAAACCCCGTGACTGCCGGAAGATTACCGGCAGCAAGCAAAGCCTAACGGATGATGATTTTTTCCTTAAAGAGCTGCACAGCAGCGAAAAATGGCCCGCATTCCTGC
>SAAR01000368.1 GCA_009916335.1 Erysipelotrichia bacterium
AAATAATACCATTGCTGATGCTATACTCGATAGAGTTGTCAATTCATCCCATAGAGTCTTTATCGATGGTGATTCACTCAGACCAAAATATGGAAAAATTGCTAAAGATTATGAATAATTCTGAGTGCACTTGGACACTTTATGCTACAATTAAATTCTAAAAATATCCCTTACAAAAGCGTCCAAGTATTTCTGACTTGGGTGTCCAAGTTCTCCGTTATAGCCACATTGGGCTTCATAAAAATACCCAGCATCACTATTTGTTAGCCACAGCCTATAATCTACGAAGAATGCCAAATCTAATGCAAAGAGGGATTTAAAAAGGGTAAAATACCCAAAGAGGGGATAGAAAAAGAGGAAATCATTAAAAATTAAGATCTGATTACCAATGGAACAGACCAAAAAGGTTCAAAAACGTTCAACTCTCACATCAGGGCTACTGAAGTAGTTTTGTTCAGAGGGTTCAATTACCAAAGTGTCAATGCTTGGGAATCTACACAACCAGCTCCTTATTGGGCATGGTCGTGGTTAGAGAATTATGCTAAGGCTAGAATGTTTGATAAGATGATGGCGTTAGGTAGAATACTAGATATGAAGAGTGAAAGAAATTGAGACTATATATAGTTCTTTTACAAATAATCTGAGAAATCTGTTTTCTTGAACGTTTCAATCACTTTTTGTAGATGATCCATACGTGTAATGACATCTTGAGTATACGTTTCATAAAAAGATGCATTGATCTCTTTGACATTACTGAGCACATCTTTGTTGTCTAACTCTTTTTTGATACGTGTGCTAATGGTATTAAAACTGAGTGCTAATTGCTGTTGCTTAATATTAAGAGTATGGCAATGCATTGCTAAATCGTATGGTTTAATAGCTTCAATTTCAAATTCATCTCCCATTGCCATAGCCAAATCTTGATCATACGTAGTGTAGAGCTTCACATTGACAATATCATAAAAAGGAGCAAGTGTTAAGGTTGATTTATTGACAAAGAAAGAGATATTTTTACCATGTGCATCACTATTTCCCAGGCATAAATTTACCAGTGACCAATCAAGCAATGCTTTTTTATACAACAAAGGAATATCCAGTTTATTTTCATATTGAAGTAACTTCTCAAAACTAACCCCTTGTCTTATATGCTGTACATCTCGTGCACTTCCAAAATTTCTTTCGTATTTATAGCTAGGAGCCAAGGATAACAACTGGCATCCATCGATAACATGTAACTTCTGAACTTCTTTGCTCAAAGAAAGAATTTTTCGATCAAATCGTTCAACAATCAATACAGGCTCATCATCAAACAACTCAATCTTAGCTTTATTGACAGATAACCCTGCTTTGTGGGCAAGGTGCAAAGAGATACATTCATTGAGCACTAAGTGTGTATTGCTAGTATCAAATTTTAAGATATGCGTTGAAGCAAGTTGTCCTTCACCAAATCCATATTTGCCATCAATTATGGCAAGAGGCAGTTTTTCCTGCACGCCTGCCAAAGAGAGTCTGACTTTACCATCCCAAATGGTAATAGGTGTTTTTTTTCGCTCTTGGATACGCGCTTGAAGCTCTTCTTTACGGATCTCTCTAAAGCTTGTTTCTATAGATTCTACCATACCAAAGGAGAGTGCACCAGAGGTCTCTTTACCAATAGCATTAAGCAGAGCAAATGCATTCGCTTTACTAATATGAAACAGCTTACTCAGCTCTTCTAGTCCATTGCCTTCAGGAAGTAAGTTTAAAACAAAATTTTTCACATCTTTTTTATCAAGGACTCCTTGGAGAGGCAAACAAGGAGAGAGCGGAAAGCCGTTTTCTTTCCACTCTCTTGTATAGTGAAGTTCTAAATCATCGCTATCGGAGAGAATGAGCTTTGCAATCACGTGGTGATTGTAAAAGATATTCATACTAGAGCTCATCATTATTGCCTTTAATTAAAAATTGAATTTCAATACCTAGAGCATTCGCTACTTTTAATGCATTATCCAACCCCACTGCAACATTGCCTTTTTCAATTTTATCCATGGTTCGCTCATTGATATTGCATAAATTAGCTGCCATCTGTCTCGTTAATCCTAAAGAGGTACGTCTGTACTGAACGACTTTTCCAAAATCATGGGAGGAAGCAATAGTTTTAAAATCAGGTTTTTCGGTTTGTTTTACTCTTTTCATGGATAACCTTTATAAACTGTACTATTGTGTAGTTATATCATATTTATATTAAATATACTTTAAAAATGTATATTTATACATTTTTATATATAAAAATGATCCGTTGATCAAA
The DNA here is from genome assembly GCA_009916335.1 of Erysipelotrichia bacterium. The sequence goes on from SAAR01000368.1 coordinate 2,288, forward strand.
AAATACACTTTTATACAGTTTATTTGACACTTGATAGGTAAGCAAAGAGGAAAATATCAAAGTGCTTTCAATGATGGATTATGCATCTTCAAGCGCTTTTAAGCGCGAAAAATCACCATTATATGCTTTATCATCCAAATCAATCACAAGAAAAATGCAACGATTGCTCTTTTGCATGGCATAAGAGCCAAGTCTAATTTTCCCTTGCAAATGGAGTTTAATCGCTTCATCGGTGAACGGCAAATAGGCAAATACTTTACTCTCATAATTGTCTTTTAACGGATAATAGCCTTTTTTATTTTGGCGCTCTTTTGCATAGACGTCGGTTCTTGCAAAAAAGCGTTTTTTAAATAGAGCAATTTTTTCAAAAGAAGGCAGTTGATAATAGCTCAACTCTTTTTTTAAGGTCTCAATGGAAACTTCAATAAGGCGTTTTTGAGCCATTAACTCTTTGAGTTTTTGATGTTGATTCAAGCATCTACTCTACTAAACATCTTCCAAACTCAAAAGCTTCCATTGAATTGCATAGTGAGAATAATCTGTTAAGAGTTTTTTAGGGTAGCATAAAAAACAATCAATTACAATCAGTTGATGCAAATAAATCATGGTGATTCAGGGCGTTAGCCCTCTTAAAATTCCTTTTCAATCAATCTGTACAACCCCCTTCTAACGCGGTTTAACGGTTCCCCCTTTGGGCGGGAGAACCTACCGCAAACACACTATACCAGCCCTGCATACGCAGCCTCTGAAAAGTAACCTTTTCCAAGCGCCTGAATAGTATCCTTCCAGTTATATATACCGGACTTCAATATTATTGATTTATAAGGGGTTTTTCATTGGCTGAAATCTAAAAGCGCCTGTTGCAAATTGTTAATAATGTTGACT
>SAAR01000369.1 GCA_009916335.1 Erysipelotrichia bacterium
TCTGCATCTTTATCACTAACTTCAATGTTTTCAACGTTTGCAATCGCATCTAACACTAAACGTACATGTACTTTAGATTTTGCTTCTGGTTGCATTTGTTCTCTTAATGCATCTTCACTCATACCAGTCATCTGTAAGTATTGTTCCATTGGGAACCCTTGTTGTGCTAATCTTTGTGCAAAGTCATTCACCATTGAATCCGTTTCATCTTTAATCATCACTTCAGGAATTTCTACTGGAGAATTTTCCATTAATTTAGCTAATAAATCATTTTCAAATTTACGAGCTGCATCATTTTCTTTTTGTGCAGTTAAATTTTTCAATGTATATTCTTTAAATGCTTCCACTGTTTCCACATCTTTGATTTCTGCATCTTTAATTAAATCATCATTGATTTCTGAAAGTGTTTTTTCTTTAATTTCATGTACTGTTACTTTAAAGACAACAGGAGCACCAGCTAAATCTTCTACCCCATAGTTTTCTGGGAATGTTACATCAATATCTTTTGTTTCATTTGCACTCATACCAATTAACTGTTCTTCAAAACCTGGAATAAATGATCCTGAACCAATTTCTAATGGATAGTTTTCGCCTTTTCCACCTTCAAATGCAACACCATCTTTAAATCCTTCAAAGTCAATCACAGCTGTATTTGTGTTTTCAACCGTTCCTTCTTCTTTTACAACTAATTCAGCGAATTTTTCTTGTAATTGTGTTAACTGTGCTTCTACTTCTGCATCGTCTACTTTTACTTCCTCTTTCGCTACTTCTAAGCCTTTGTAATCACCTAATGTTACTTCAGGTTTTACACTCATCACAAAGGTTAATTCCACTTCATCTTCACTAAGTGCATCAACTTTTAATTCAGGACGTGCAATCACCCATAAATCGTGTTCTTTCATTCCATCTTGCATTGCTTTTCCAGCGACTTCATCTACTGCTTCAATTAAGATGTTCTGTTTAGCAACTGCTTTTCTAGCCATTGCTTCAGGAACTTGTCCTTTTCTAAAACCTTTCACTTCTACTTTTTTTGCTAATTTTTTGAACGCTTTTTCCTGTGCAGCTTTCCAATCATCACCAGCAATTTTTACCTTTAATTCACCTTGTGAATTTTCTTTTAATGTCCATGTTGAACTCATTTATAATTCCTCCTAAATGATATTTATATGCTAAATATCGTACTTATATAATAATAAGTCATAACCACCATAATTGGCAAGGTTTTTTTCATGAATAAATGCTTTAAACCCCTCTAAATCACCATTTGCTTGATATACATATAATAATATAGCATAAATAAAATGGTTCATTTCATCTTCCGTTAAGGAAAATGGTAATTTGAAGAACATTTCTTTCATCATGCATTCAACGCACATCATCAAAAAAGTAGGGTTATCATTTTCATAATATTGTTGCACTTGCTTTACTGCTTTCATAAATGCCTCTTGTTCATTTGGCATTTCGACATAGCTAGGAGTAAAACGAACTTCTAAACCATCATAATTCAAACGGATTTCATCTCTTATATCTTGTTCGATTAAACATTCAATCAATAAGGAACGGATTAAAAAATGGGGGTTGTTTTGTAAATAGGTTTCCACACCCTCTAAATGCTTGCGTATATTGCTTGCCTTTAATAGTTCCACTGCACAAAACGCTTCATCTAAACTACCATTCAACAATTCTTCAATCTCATCTTCTTCGTATTTACGCTCTTTTTTATGTGCATTTAATACACTTTTACATTCATTGTATAAAGGAATTAATTTTTCTTCATATTCCTTAGGAATGTAAGGCATACGAAATTCTTCTTCTAATAACAGCATTGCCTCTTGATAGTTTTTTTCTTGCATATGTGCATGCACATCTTGCAACAGCTTTTCATAAAATCCATCTTCCATACATCTTCTCCTTGCTCATCTATTCTACTAAAATAAATTTTATCTGTAAATGATAACGCACAATAATCTAAAAACAGCTATTTATATCAGCTGTTCTTAGATTTCTTATCCTATTTATTTGTTTCACTTATAAACTCATGTAGCCAACAATAAATGCTTTCTTTTCTTCTTCACTTAATTCATTGACTTCTTTATTTACCTTTTTACAATATGCTTCCATTGCTACCATATCATAAAGTGGTTCTCCTTCTAAATCAAAATTTTCTATTTCCATATTTACTTTTAAAGGCATTTTCATTCCTCCATTGGTATTGTGATAATCACTCTAAATTGATCATCGCTATCGTTAATATAACACTCTCCATGATGAAGTGCAACGATTTTACGCACACTTTTTAAACCGATTCGATTGCTTTCTACCTGTCCCACTTGTTTATTTTTCGCATTGGCTAAAACAAACTTCCATTGATCTTTTTTATGGGTACACAAAACAATCACATCTTCACTTTTATCTGCATACTTTTGTATGTTTGAAAAGAGATTATTAAAAATTCGTTTAAACATCATCATATTGACATATACCATGGATTCACAGTTGATATATTCACTTTGTACATGAAACCCTAACACTTTTAAATACTGAATATGATCTTCTAATACTTGCTTGATGTCCTTTCCATTCACATACTGCATTTCCACATTATCATCATTTGAAAAGACAAGAGAATATTCAAACATCTTATTTGATAAATCACTGATTTCTTCTACTTTATTTAAACAACGTTTAATGTATTCCTCTCTTTTTTTCTTGTCCCCTTTTTCTAATTGCACAATTTCTAAATATCCATTTAAGGTAGTTAAAGGAGTACGCAAATCATGGGACATCGCACTAATTAAATCACGATTGGCATTTCTCGCCTCTTTTTCACTTTCAATATTCTCTAAAAAGGAAACACGCATCTGATTTAAATGATTTGCTAAATCGCCTAATTCATCATTGTCCGCTACTTGTATTTCATGTGCTAAATCCCCACTGGCAAGAATAGATATATCTTCCTGTATTTTTTTAATCGTGATAATCTTTGCTTGGATACAGTACAGCATAATGAGCAGATAGATGGAAAACGCTACTAACAATACCACATATTGAAAAGGTTGTGCATAATTAATCAATGGATAAGAATAAATTAAAAGCATTCCTACTTGCTCTTTAAAAGGAAGTGCATAGGTATAAATAG